>CAIPGJ010000498.1 GCA_903864555.1 uncultured Pseudomonadota bacterium
GGAAGCAGCCGCACCGGCGCCCCAGGCGGAGGCGCCCGCTCCGGTCGCAGTTGCAGAGGCCGGGTACGACAAGGAGGCGAAAGACGCCGAAGAGGCGGAGAAGGAAGCCCTGCGACTTGCACAGGCTGACAAGGATGGCGAAGCGGTCAGCAAGGCCAAGGCGGAATTCGACAAGCTCAAGCGGATGGCTTTGCCCTTCAGCGAGCAGGCCCAGATGGCCAAAGTGGTGCGGGATCCGCTGCTGGCCAGGATCCTTGCTGGCCAGGGCACGGAGAAAGCGGCAGACAAAGCCGGAAAGCTGGCCAAGCCTTTGGCCTGAGGGTGGCGGCAAGCCTTTAGAATGGAAGCGAATATCAGGCAGGATGACGATGAAGCTGGGGTTTAAACGCGCGTTCAGGCGCGTGCACTGGATGGCGGCCTGCCTGGCCATAGCCGGGTGCACTGTCACGCCTGTGCCGCTCGAGCGTGGCGAGCGCGAGCAGGTCGGCGAGCAGGCCCGCACCCTGCTGTTCGCCAATCAGGAAGCACTCACTGGTCCGATCAGCCTGGCAGAGGCCACCGCCCGCTCCGTCAAGTATTACGCGGACTACCGCCTGCGCAACATGGAAGAGGTCCTGTCCGAAGCCAATCTGGACGTCGCCCGCTTCGACCTGCTACCGCGGATCACCGCCTCTGCGGGTTACACCACCCGCAACAACGATTCTTTCGGCTTTGGTTTTTCCCCCGGGGGCACCGTCGCGGCCAACCCGTCGGCGTCTTCGGAGCGAAGCCGCAGCACGCTCAATCTGGGTTTTGCCTGGAACATCCTTGATTTTGGTGTGAGCTATTTCAAGGCCAAGCAGCTTGCTGACCAGTCCCTCATTGCGCGTGAGCGGCGCCACAAGGCTGTGCAGATCCTGGCGCATGATGTGCGCCAAGCCTGGTGGCGCGCCGAAGCGGCCCAGCGCCTGCTGCCCCAGATCGACAAGCTGTTGTCCGACATCGAAAGCGCGCTGGAGCGGACCCGGTTGATCGAACAGCGCAAGCTGCTGCCCCCCACCCAGGTGGTGAGCCTGCGCCGCGCGCTGCTTGAACTGGAGCAGCAGATCAGCTTCCGCCGCCAGGAGTTGGCCCAGTCACGGATGGAGTTTGCCGCCCTGGTCAACCTGCCGCCCGGGTCGCCCTACACCCTCAAGACTGTGGCGCTGGATGATCGCAAGGTGCTTGAGCTCACCGCCGATGCCGACCGGCTGGATACCGCTGCTCTCGCGCAACGCCCGGAACTGGCCGAAGAGGCCTACCGCGGGCGCGTCAGCGATTCCGAGGCGAAAAAGGCCCTGCTGGGCCTGCTGCCCAACCTCAACCTGGATTTCGGCCTCAACACCGACAGCAATCGCTTCCTGGTGAACAACAGCTGGACTTCTGCCGGCCTGAACATCGCCTTCAACCTGGTCAAGGCCTTTTCGCTGCCGGCCGTGAAGCGCACTGCCGAAGCGCAGCGCCAGGTCGATGATGCACGCCGCATGGCCGTGGCCATGGCCGTGCTGACCCAGACGCGCATCGCCGCCGTGCGCTACACGCTGGTGGCGCATGAGTACGGCGTCTGGCGTGAGGCATCCGATGACGACCAGCAGATCGTCAAGCTGCTGGAGTCGAGCGCCTCGGTGGGTATCGATTCCGAGCTGGAGCTGATACGGGCCAGGGCACGCGCCATGGTCAGCAGCATCAATCGTGACCTGTCCTACGCCAACCTCGAGTCCACCGTGGCCCAGCTTTACCAGTCACTGGGCCAGGACCTGATCACCGACCCCAAGGAAGAAAAGCAGAACCTGCCGGAACTCACCAGCCTGGTCGAGGCCCGCTTTGCGGCGCAGGACAAGGCCATTTTCTCCGAGCGCACCGGCGGGCCGGAGATCACCATGGCGCTGGGGCCGGTGTCCGGCGTCGAGCCCGATTCCGGGGCGCTGCTCAATGAGGGCATGAATCGCGTATTCGCCGATTCCAGAGTACGCATGGTCGACCCGCAACTGGCCAGTTACCGGGTGGTGATGCGTGCTGAGCTGCAACCCCCGCGCAGCGGCAGTCAGCCGGCCCGGATAGAAATTCGCATCATGGATGGCACCACCGGCCAGGAACGCCACAGTTCAGAATTCAGGACTACCCTGAGCACCCCGGTCGATCAGGAGCAATTGCGGGTACTCGGTGAAGGGGCGGCCTATCGCATCCTCGTCTGGTTGCCAGCGAACCGTTCTGCGCGGGTGGGGAACCAGTTGCCCGGCGCACTCAGATTGAGTGACGCACCCGCTCCCCCTCGAAGCAGGCTTGCCTTTTCGCTCGATGGCGGATCGCTGGGCCTGTTGCTTGATTCCGAACTGCGCGCTGGTCC
>CAIPGJ010000499.1 GCA_903864555.1 uncultured Pseudomonadota bacterium
GAGGTAGAGCTCGGGGACATCGCGCGCCTTCATGGCGGCGCGCTTGACCACCACGCGCGCCAGCGGCCCCAGATGCTGGGCCAGCGCCTTCTCGGCCTTGTCCAGTAGCGCCGCGCTGAAGCGCTGCTCGGCCAGCTGCGTGGCCACATTGCTGGGCGCCGACACGGCCCCTGAGGGCGAGGTGTGGTCCGACGATGCCCGGGCATGGTGTTTCAGGAAGGCCTGCCTGGTCGCCTCGTCGTCGATCTCGCCCGCCACCGCGCGTGCCAGTGCCGCCACGCTGGGGGCGATGACGGCCGCCTTGCGCACCAGCACTGCGGCAATCGGCCCGATGTGCTGCGACAGTTCCAGTTCGAGTTTTTTCACCGCGTCGCGATCCAGCACCATGGCGGTGGGGAAGGTGGTGGGCGCGCTGGGTGCGGCGCTGTTCGCGCTGCTGCTGGCCATGCCGGCCGCCGCAGGCGTGCGCGGTGCCAGCGGTGCCACCGTAGCGGGGCCATCGGCGCCCAGCCTGGGCTTGAGCTCGGCCACTGCCTGCGGGCGCTGCGCTTCATCGGGGGTCAGCATCCAGTCGATGGCCACGAGCAGTTCGTTGCTGTAGTGGCGGCGGTCGCCTGACTGCAGGGCCGGCGCCAGCGGGTCCTTGCCGACGCGGGCTGCGGCCTCCACCGGGCGATTGCCGGTCACCATCCAGTACAGCACCCCGCCCAGCGCGTACAGGTC
This sequence comes from uncultured Pseudomonadota bacterium, assembly GCA_903864555.1. The sequence goes on from CAIPGJ010000499.1 coordinate 724, forward strand.
GCTCCATGGGCCCTGCCGTCCCTGGGTGTGGTATTGCTCCAGCGGCGCGTAGCCGGGCGTGACGATGGCGGTGAGTTCGTTCTGCTGCGTGGTCGCGCGCGCCGAGCCGAAATCCAGCAGCACCGGCGAACCGTCGGCGCGGATGAAGATGTTGCCCGGCTTGATGTCCCGGTGCAGGAAGCCGGATTGGTGCACCACCTCCAGTCCGTCGAGCAGCGGCAGCAGCACCTGGCGCACACCGGCCTCATCCAGCGGGCGGCGTGCCTTCACCCAGTCCGACAGCGAATCCCCGTCGACAAACTCCATCACCATGTAAGCGGTGCTGTTGGCCTGGAAGAAGCGCATCACGCGCACGATGTTGGGGTGGCGGAAGGAGGCGAGCGTGCGTGACTCGTCGAGGAAACGTTCCAGTCCCCAGCGGAAGGTTTCTTCGTCGCTGCCGGGGCGTGATTGCACCGACTGGTCCGGGTTGCGCTGCGCCAGGTCGCCCGGCAGGTACTCCTTGATGGCCACGCGCAGCTTCAGGTTGGCATCGGTGGCGAGATAGGTCAGCCCGAAACCGCCCACGCCGAGCGTGGACTCGATGCAGTACTCGTTGATGACGGTGCCCGGCGGCAGGGCGAGTGGGTCAGCGGCCATTGGTGTGGGTGAGGGGCTGGTCGAGGCGGGGGCCAGCGGACGGGCCCCGCGCCTTACTTGTCGATCAGCGCAATCGCCTTTTCCAGGCTGCGACGCATGCGGTTGAAGGAGCGGGCCAGCACCGACACTTCGTCGCTGCCCTTGTCCGGCAGTTCGGCGATGTCGGTGTCCCCGGTGGAGATCTTGTCGGCGGCAGCGGACAGGCGCGTGATCGGACGCACGATGAGCAGCGACAGCATCAGGTTGAGGATGATGAACAGCGCGACGAATACCCCGGCCAGCGATCCCATGAAGGTATAGAAGGCGCGGTTGGCGTTCTCCACCGGCAGGGTCATGGGCACCGAGACGATTTGCGCACCGATGACTTCATTCAGCTTCCAGCCAAAGCCGTTGTTGGGACCATACAGCTTGACCATGCCGGCCGGGGCCATCTCCGGCGTGGTGTGACAGGCGAGGCAGGCCGGGTTCTTGATTTGGAAGGGCCTGGCCAGGTAGAGCGAGGGGCCGGTGGGTGTCTGGCGCGTGCCGGAGATCTCGGGCTGCTTGTCGTTGTTGCGGAAGCTGTTGACGATGTCGGCTTCCCAGTCCACCGCGCGGTCACGCGGGTTGGTCGGGTTGAGTGCAGCTTCCTTGTACGAATAGTCAGGGTATTTCTTGCGCAGCAGGAGCATGATCTCCGCGGCGGAGAAGGCCGGCACTCCCACGGGCAGGAACTCATCGTCGGAGACGGCTTTGAGGTTGGGGCTCACATGGGCGACGGTGTAGGCACGCATGGACAGCGCCGCCTCCATCATCACGCCGGCACTGCGCAACACTTCCTCGCGCGCATTCCGGTGCAGCAGTTCATGGGACACGGTGCCCGAGATGCCCAGTCCGAGCAGGAATACCACCAGCAGCACGAGGTTGAACTTGAGACGCAGACCCATGATTTCCTCCCGTTCGATCTGGGTGCCGAACCATGGCGGATTATAGGCCTTGTGTGACGAACCACGGGCAATTGCGATGCAAGTCTGTGCATCAATTCACGGTCGACACTGCCATGCTGCGGCGGGAGCGATATCGGGTCCGGCAATGGCCGGGTCGATCGGGTTCGCCCGTGCGCATTCATGAACTCCCCGGCTGCGTTGTTGCCTTGTGACGGAGCGGTTACAGTGCGCATCCTGAGCCGGACCGGCCGGCACATCCAACAAGGAACAAGGGGGAGACACATGCAGCAGGACATCACGCCAGTCGAGGGGTTGGAATTTCGTCGCGAGGGCGGCATCGCCACCATCACGCTCAGTCGTCCGGACAAGCTGAACGCCATCACCTTCAGGATGGTCGAGGGCCTGACCCAGTGGCTGGACCAATGCGGCATGGATGACAGCGTGCGCGCCATCATCATCACCGGTGCCGGCCGCGCCTTTTCCTCCGGCGATGACATCGTCGGCGGCATGGGCGACCCCTCCCGTGTTTTTACCGCCGATGTCGGCATCGGCACAGACCTCGGGCCGCACCATGCCCTGGTGAAAAAACTGCTCAGTGTCACCAAGCCGGTGATCGCCGCCATCAACGGCCGCTGCCACGGCGCTGGCTGGGTGATCGCGCTGGCCTGCGACTTCCGCCTGATGCGCGCCGATGCGCTGATCGGTGACATCCGCGCCTCCAAGGCCATCTTCTCCGCGCAGGGTGTGCCCATCATGCTGCCGCGCCTGATCGGCCAGTCGCGCGCCATGGACATCCTCATCAATGCCCGCGTGCTGGATGCTGCCGAAGCCGAGCGTATCGGCCTGGCCGTGCGCGTATGGTCGCCTGAGACCTTCGATGCGGAACTGGCGAAATTCACCGGCGCACTGGCCGAGGGGCCGACGCGCAGTTACGCAGCCTGGAAGCTGGCCATCAACCGCTCGCTGCTGCTGGAACTGGATGCCTATACCGACTGGGAACGGCGCGTCACCGGCTTCGTCAAGAAGACCGAGGATTCGGCCGAAGGGCGCCTGGCCTTCAAGCAGAAGAGGAAGCCGCAGTTCAACGGCCGATAAAAATGATCATTCTTGTGCGGTATATCTTATGTTCATTGGGTTAAATTAAACATTGTGATCATGATGTCTCGGCGGAGATGACCCTGTCGGCGACAGGTCAGTCGGCTCTGCCGAGTTGGGTGACGGACCGCAGTTGCCTTCCGCAGTGTGCATGTCTTTGCGTCCGGTCAAGACGCTTCGCAGTCCGGGGGCATATGCTCGAACGATCATTCCGGAGCATTCCATCATGGCTGCAGACAAGGCTGATACGGCAGGGATCGCTGGCATAGCAGGCAAACCGGACCACTGGTCCGGACGTACCGGCTTTCTGCTGGCCACCATTGGGTCCGCGGTCGGCATAGGCAGCATCTGGAAATTTCCCTACGAAGCCGGCGCCAATGGTGGCGGCACCTTCGTGTTGTTCTACCTGGCCGGTCTGGTGCTGGTGGTGGTGCCGCTGATGCTGGCCGAGTTTGCCATCGGTCGTATCGGCCAGGCCGACTGCGCCAGCAGCCTGGCGCGGGTGGCCGGCATGGCTGGCAGGTCCGAGGGCGGCCTCTCTGGACGGCGCTGGGCCCGCGTCGGCATGCTGGGGGTGCTGACCGGCTTTCTTATCCTCAGTTTCTACGCCGTCATTGGTGGCTGGACGCTGGGCTATGCGCTGGAGACGCTGTTGCAGGGCCTGCCCGGCAGCGAGGCGGCTGCCGTGCAGCAGCGCTACGACCGCTTTCTCGCCTCGCCCGGGCGCATGCTGATCTTTCATGCCGTGTTCATGGGCGTGACCGTGGCTATCGTCGCGCGCGGTATCGCCGGTGGCATCGAGATGGCTTCCAAGGTGCTGATGCCCCTGCTGTTTGCGCTCATGCTCGGGCTGGCGACCTACTCCATGATCGAAGGCGATGCCATGGCGGCACTGCGCTTCCTGTTCGTTCCGGATCCGGCGTATTTCACCGCACGTACGGCGCTGGACGCACTCGGCCTGGGGTTCTTCTCCATCGGTGTGGGGCAGGGCCTGATGATCACCTATGCCGCGTTTGCCGGGCCACGCGTGAAGCTGCGCGAGATCGCCTTCTGGTCGGTGCTGGCTGATACCGGCATTTCGCTGCTGGCGGGTATGGCGGTGTTCCCGCTGGTGTTCGCCTTCAAGCTGGACCCGGCCAGCGGCCCCGGGCTGGTGTTCGTCACCCTGCCGCTCGCCTTCGCCCGGATGCCCTTTGGCACGCTCGCCGCCAGCGCATTCTTCCTGCTCTTGTTTGTCGCTGCGCTGGGTTCGGCCATATCGCTGCTGGAACTGGTGGTGGCCCTGGTGCGGCGCCGGACGGGCTGGAGCCAGGCGCACGCCAGCCTGGTGGCGGGTGCGGCCTGCTTCGTCGCGGGGATCGCCACGGTGTTCTCCTTCAACCTCTGGTCAGGCTGGCATCCGCTGGCGGGCCAGGCCTGGGCGGGTGCCCTGGCCACGGGCACTTTCTTCGATGTGCTCGACTATGCCACCTCCAACTTGCTGCTGCCGCTCACGGGTCTGGGCATGGTGGTGTTTGCCGGCTGGGTGATGCCGGTGGCCGTGCTGGCGCAGCAACTGGATATGGGCGAGGTTGCCGCGTGGCGCATGCTGGCGCTGCTGCGCTGGGTAGCGCCGCTGGGCATCGCTGGCGTGGCGCTGGCCTCGTTCTTCACCTGAAGTGTGAATGTGGTGGTGCGGGCAGGTCGCGTGCATCACCGCTGTCATCAGGCGGTGCGGACCGGCCCTCGGCGTGCGGTGGGGCCGGCGTTCAGGCCTGATTCGCTGGTAGCGTTTGCCTGGTCACAGCGCTCGTGGCCGTCGCCTCCGGCCTGCATGCGGGGACGCTCAGGGCCTGAGCAGCAGCGGTTCGATCACCGCAAAGGTGAGCAGCGTGGTGAGCGCGATGGCGCACAGGTTCAGCACCAGGCCGGCGCGGCACATGTCGCCCATGCGCACCATGCCGGTCCCGAACACGATGGCATTGGGCGGGGTGCCCACCGGCATCATGAAGGCGGCACTGGCGGCAAAGGCGCAGGGAATCACCAGCAGGTAGGGGTGTACGCCAACTGCCGGCGCCATGGCGGCGAGCAGCGGCACCATGGTGGCTACCTGCGCTGTGTTGGAGGTGGGCTCGGAGAGAAAGGTGGTGAGCGCCACCACCACCAGCACCAGCAGCACCACCGGCCAGCCGGCCAGTCCCACAGCCAGACTGCCGAGGTAGCCTGACACGCCGGTGCGGTCGATGGCGGCGGCCAGCGACAGTCCCCCGCCGAACAGCACCAGCACATCCCAGGGAATCTGCAGCGCGGCATCCCAGTCGAGCACCCGTTGCCCCTTCCCGGCCGGCAGGCTGAATAGCGCAATGGCAGCCAGCACCGCCACCACACTGTCGGAGAGCCCGGCCAGCGGGCGGATGCCGGCGATGCTGATGCCGGCGAGCACCGGGCCGAACACCCACAGCA
>CAIPGJ010000500.1 GCA_903864555.1 uncultured Pseudomonadota bacterium
CGGCCCCACGGATGATGGGCTCGAGTTTGGCGACTTCGCCCTTGATGAAATTGCCCAGGTCCTCGGGCGTGCCCCCGCGCCTGGGCAGCAGGCCCAGGTCATCCAGCCGCTTGCTGCCCTCGGGGGAGGCGATATAGGCATTGGTCACCGCATTCATGGCATCGATGATGGGCCGCGGCGTAGCGGCCGGGGCGGACAAGGCATACCAGGTGGACATCTCGATGTTGGGAAAGCCGGCTTCGCGCGTGGTGGGCACTTCAGGCAGTGTCTGCGAGCGCTGCGCGCTGGTCACCACCAGCGAGCGCAGCTTGCCCCCACGCACCAGTCCCAGATTGGGCGGCACAGTATCGATGCTCATGCCCACCTGCCCACCGACCACTGCCTGGCCGGTGGCGGCCGATCCCTTGAAGGGAATATGGTTGAGGCTGATGGCGCCCAGTTTCTGCAGCAACTCACCGGTGAGATGCGCAGGGGTGGCCATGCCGGGTGTGCCGTAATCGAGCTTGCCCGGATTGGCCCTGGCATGCCTCACCACGTCAGCCAGATTCTGGAAAGGTGAGCCCGCCGGCACGAAAAGCGAGATCGGCGCCTGCCCGATCATCACCACCGGGGCGAGGTCGCGCACCGGGTTGTACTGGATGTCCTTCTGCGTCATCGGTGCCGTCACACCGGGGCCGACCTGGATCAGCACATAGGTATAGCCATCCGGGGCGGACTTCACGACGTAGTAGGTGCCGATGGCGCCAGTGGCACCGGCGCGGTTATCGATGATCACCGGCTGCCCGTGCCGCCGGGTGATGGCCTCTCCGAGTCCGCGCGAAACGATGTCGCCGCCACCGCCGGGCGGCATGGGCACGACGATACGGATGGGTTTGCTGGGCCAGTTACCGGACGGATTTGCCGCTGAACCACCGGCCTGACCCAGGCTGATCCCGGAATGGATCGCCGCACTCAGGGCGATGGCCACCATGCAAGATGTGCGCTGTCCAAACGTCAACGTCACTGGCAGTCCTCCCGATACATGGAACCGCAATCCCCGCCGGCCGGCATGCGTGGCCAGAACCGGTCGGGACAGACAGGTCGCGACCGCTCAGGCCGTTTCCATCACCGCCACGTTCGATGCGACCTTGAAGTCCATTTCGGTCAGCGTGCGGATCTCGTCTACGGTGAACCCGGGCGCCATGGCTTCCAGCACATAACCCCCGTCGACCAGATGGAACACGGCCAGGTCGGTGACCACCCAGTTGGCGCGCCGGCGCGCCGTGAGCGGCAGCTTGCAGCGCTTGCGCAGCTTGGGCCGGTCCTTGCTGTCGCGATGCTCGAGCACGATGATGAGTTCGCAGTCGCCAGCCACCAGGTCCATGGCCCCACCGATGCCGCCACGACGAGCGTCGGAGGTGCTCCAGTTGGCCACATTGCCCTCTTCATCCACCTCATAGGCGCCCAGTATCACCGTGTCGATATGGCCGCCACGCGCCATCTCGAAGGAGGTGACGCTGTCGAAGAAGGAGGTGCCCTTGATGGCCTGCACGAACTGCCCGCCGGCGTTGTACACATCCGGATCGATGGCATCACCAGTGACGGTGCCGCCATAGCCCAGCACGCCGTTCTCCGCATGCAGCCAGATGCCACGCCCGGCGATGAAGTTCGACACCTCGGTGGGGATGCCGGTGCCCAGGTTCACGTAACTTTCGTCACGCAGGATCTTCGCCGCGTTCTTGGAGATCGCAGCACGGGTCACCGCCGGCTTGCCCAGATAGCTGCGGGCGGTGTCGGCCGACCGCTTGCCACTCCGGGTCAGGGTCCGTGCATCGATGTGGATCTCGTTCTTGATCACGCGGTCGATGAAGATGCCGGGCAGGTCGATCAGTTCCGGCGGCAGTTCGCCCGTCTCGACGATCTCGTCCACCTCGATGATGGCCACCCTGGCCGCCTTGGCGAAGGACGGGTTGAAGTTGCGCGCACCGCCGCGGAACTGCACATTGCCGGCGCGATCGGCGCGATAACCCGAGAGCAGTGCGTAGTCAAGGTGGATGGCATGCTCGAGCACATGCTTCCTGCCGTTGAAGTAGCGCACTTCCTTGCCGTCGGCGAGGTCGGTGTCGGCGGCCGTGGGCGACCAGAAGGCGGGGATGCCGGCGCCACCGGCGCGGCAGCGCTCCACCAGTATCCCCTGCGGAACCAGTTCCACCTCCAGTTTGCCGGCGAGGATGCGCTCCTCGGCGGCGGTCATGATGTTGGGGCGCACCGAGAAGGCCACCTGAATCTTGGCGACCTGGTTGTTCTCCACCAGCATCTGGCCCTTCTCGCCGGCATTGCCCAGGGAGTTGCAGACCAGCGTCAGTTCTTTGGTGCCGCGCTCGCGCAATTCGCGTATCAGGGTGTTGGGAAAGCGATGGCCGAGTCCGAATCCGGCCAGTGCAACGCTTGCGCCGTCCGGCATGTCGGCGAGGGCTTCCTTGGCTGATGCAACTACCTTGTCCATGATGGTGACCTGTCAGTGATGTGTTTCGTTGAGTGTGCGGCGCCACCGGTCCGGTGTGCCGCTGCCTTGGTTGATGCCGGATGCAGTCCGCCATGCCACAGGAACGGGAAGCCTCCAGGCAGCATCAGAACTTGAACAGCTTTGCCGGATTGTCGGCGAACACCTTGCGGCGGATGGTTTCGTCGTTGCTGGTCCACTCGTCGAACTTGTCGATGAGCCAGCCCACATGCGGGGAGTTGTCGTACATGCGCAGGTAAGGCCAGTCACTGCCCCACACCAGCTGGTCGGGGTTGGCCTTGATCATGGCATCGTGGAAGGGCCGCACGTCCTCGTAATCGGCGTAGCGCTTGGTCACGCGGTTGGCGGACAGCTTGATCCAGATGCGGCCGTCCTTGAGCATGTCCATCAGCGACTTGAAGGCCGGGTCATTGACGTTCTTGTTCACGTCGATGCCGGCCATGTGGTCGAGCACGATGGGGATGCCGGTCTTTTCCAGATCCTTGACGCCCGCAACGATCAACTCGGTGCTGGCCCAGACCTGCGCCTGCCAGCCCAGCGCCTTGAAGCGCGACGCCACGGCCATCAGGGTGTCCATGCCCACCGCGCCCAGCGCCGCAGCGGCGGCGGCATTGTGTGCCGTGGCCATCTTGAAACGCGCGCCACGCATGCCGCGGCGGTTCATGTCCTCCAGTTCCTGGTCGGTGACCTGGGGATCGATGACGGCGATACCGCGCAGGTTCTTCGCCCGATCCAGCGCATCCAGGGTGGCGCTGGCATCGAAGCCGAGGAACACCGAGGCATGCACCGGCGTGCCATGGGCAAAACCCACGCGCTTGAGCATGCCGGTGTAGAGATCGAAGCCCGCCTCGGCTGGCGTGTAGGCGCGATCCCTGTGCGCCGGAAATTGATCATAGGGCCCGAAGACGTGGGCATGCGCGTCGCAGGCCCCGGCCGGCAGTGGCTTCTTCGGCGCGTTCGGAGTCACCACGGGGGCGGGGTTTTCGTAGTCAGCTTTCATGCGCTTGCAACCTCTGGTGGAAAGTATGGAATGGTCCGGACCAATGACAATGCGGATGGCGTTGCGGCTCGGTCAGTCTGCGGTGATCTTGGCTGCCTTGACCACCTTGCCGATGCGGTCGAATTCATCGCGGATCAGCTTTGCCAGCCCCTCCGGGCTCGATCCGCGCGGCTCGCCACCGGTGAACCTCTGCGCGGTGTCGGGTTCAGCCAGGATCTTCTGGATGTCGACATTGAGCTTGTTGACGATGGCGGCCGGCGTCTTCGCCGGGGCGACGATGGAGTACCACAACTCATACTCGTAGCCGGGCACGCCTGACTCCGTAATGGTGGGTACATCGGGCAGCGCAGGCACCCGCTGCTTTGCGCTCACACCCAAGGCCCGCACTTTGCCGGACTTGACGTAGGGCAGCAGGCCGGTCACCGGGTTGAGCATCACCTGCACCTGGCCGCCCATCATGTCGGTGATGCCCGGACCAAAGCCCTTGAAAGGCACGTGCACCATGTCGGTCCCGGTCATGTACTTGAACAGTTCGGTGGCCACGTGGTTGGGCGCGCCGATGCCGGCGGTGGCGTAGTTGAGCTTGCCCGGGTTGGCCTTGGCATAGGCCACCAGGTCCTTGATGGAATGGATGGGCAGGTTGTTCACCACGGTCGCCAGCATGGGCGAGGTATACAGCAGGCTGACCGGCGCAAAGTCACGAATCGGGTCATAGGGCAACTTGCTGGTGGTGATGAGCGGGTTGATCACCAGGCCACCCGAGGTACCGAAGAGCAGCGTATAACCATCCGGCGCCGACCGGGCGACTGCATCGGTGGCGAGCACGCCGGCTGCGCCACCGCGGTTCTCGGCGATGAACTGCTGCTTGTTCATTTCACTCAGGCGGTTGGTCATCACCCGCGCAACGATGTCCACCCCGCCACCGGGTGGAAACGGGATGATCAGCTTGACCGGCTTGTTCGGATAATCGGCCTGCGCCTGGCAAACCATGGGCAATGCCAGGGACATGGCCCCGACCAGGCGTAAAAAAGACTTCATACTGCTGCTCCTCCTGTCTGATTGGCCCTGCGGCCCCTTGCAGGGCTCTGCTCCGGCCCCGTTGCATGCGACATGATCGCACCCTGCGGCGATCCGGACAAATCGATGTGACTGCCTGACCACCCCCGGATAGCACTGGGGCCGCCGGCCGGCGCGCCTCAGAAGCCTTCGAAACGGGCCATTCCATCCACCGGGACCCGCTCCACCGGAAAGACATTCTCCGGCGCCTGCAGGTCGGCATGACCCAGGGCCATGCCGCAAACCACGATACGGCTGTCCGGTATCCCCAGTTCCCGGCGCAGGATGGGATGCATCTTGGTGAAAGCCGCTTGCATGCAGGTGTCCAGCCCACGTGCGCGTGCCGCCAGGGCGATGTTCTGCAGGAACATGCCATAGTCCAGCCAGCTGCCGATTTCCAGCGCCCGGTCGATGGTCATGATCATGCCGACCGGGGCATCGAAAAACAGGTAATTGCGCTGTGACTGCGCTTTCATCCGCTCGGTATCGCCCTTGACGATGCCCAGTGCCCCGTACAGCGCCCAGCCGACCTTGCGCCGCCGGCTGATGTAGGGCTCGGGACAGGGCACCGGGTAATAGGGCTTTTCCTCGCTGGTCTGGTCGTAACCCAGGCCGGAGGCGAGGATGGCGTCGGACACCGCCTGGCGCCGCTTGCCCGCCAGCACGATGACCTCCCAGGGCTGCATGTTGGTGCCGCTGGGCGCCCAGCGCGCCGCGTCGATGATCTCGCGCACCACCGATTCGGGCACCAGCGTGGGCAGGAAACGGCGGATGGAGCGGCGTCCGGTAATGGCGCGATCGACGCTGTCGCGGTCGATGGCAGCCGGTGCAGCAGTGGCGGGGGTAACTGACATGTGGGCTCCCACTCAGGCTTTCTTCACCACGTCCGGGTTGCCCACGTTCACGGGCTTGCCCGCAGCGAAGGCCAGGATCTGGTCGAAGATGTCGCGGAACTGCAGTTCATGGGTGTCATGCTCGACATAACCGATGTGCGGCGTGCAGACCACATTGGGGTTGGTGAGCAGCGGATGCGTGGTGTCGGTGAGCGGCTCCACTTCATACACATCCACCGCGGCCTTGCCGGGACGCCCGGTCTTCAGTGCATTCACCAGCGCATCGGGGGCGATCAGGCCGGCGCGACTGGTGTTCACCAGCAGCCCGGTCGGCTTCATCATCTCCAGGTCGGCCTGGCTGACGATGCCGCGCGTGCCCTCCACCAGCGGCATGTGCAGGGAGATGACATCGCTGTCGGCGAAGAAGGCCTCGCGGCTGCGCGCCACCGCGTAGCCATCGGCGCGCGCGCGCACCAGTGAGGCATCACGGCCCCACACCTGCACCTTCATGCCGAAGGCCCGCCCGTAGCCGGCCACCATGCTGCCGATACGGCCGTAAGCATAGATGCCCAGGGTGCGCCCATGCGCGGCGGTGCCGACGTTGAACTGCCAATTGCCGGCCTTCATCGAGTCGATCTGGCGAGGCAGGTCACGCAGGCCCATCAGCACCAGCGCCCAGGTCAGTTCCGCGGTGGCCCAGGAGGGCTCTCCGCCGGGACCAGGGCGGCGCGAGCAGATCATCACGCCATGGCGGGTGCAGGCCTCCACGTCGATGTGTGGATAGGAACCCTTCTGGCTGATCAGCTTCAGTTTGGGCAAGCGTGCCACCAGGGCGGCGGTGATGGGCGTGCGCTCGCGGAACAGCACCAGCGCTTCGGCGTCCTTGAGGCGCTCGGCGAGGACCTCGACATCCTTGGTATGGTCGCGCCAGATGGTGACCTCATGGCCGGCCAGCTTGCTGTAGCAGGGCAGCGTGCGCACGGTGTCGTGAAAATCGTCCAGGACGGAAATCTTCATGCTTTCTCCTCTTTGGCATTGCTCTCAGGATGCTCTGAAAATCTTTTTTCAGAGCACATTCATGGGGGTGACGGGGATGTCCCCCGGATTCTTCAGAGTTTCCCTAGTCGCTGCGTCCCCGGCGTATCCAGAGCACGAGCGCGAAAACGGTCAGTAATACCACGACAAGGAAATAGGCGCGCAGCCCCAGCCACGGACCGATCATGCCGGCCAGGAAAGGCGCAATGCCCATGGCGATCAACTGGAACGACGAAGCATAGGAAATGGCGCGCGCATCCATGCCCTTGGGCGCATAGTCCTTGAGCAGGCGGATGATGGCCGGCACCATGGCCGCAGCCGCCAGGCCGAAGGCCACCCGGCTGAGGGTGAGCTGCAGCGGGGTCTGCACGAACATGAGGGGCAGCGTGGTCAGTGCCGCCAGTCCCACCGAGAGGCTGAGCACCCGGGCCGGCTGGTAACGGTCCAGCACCCGGCCCCACACCGGTGCCGCCACCACGCTGGAGAGCGTCAAGGCCATGGCCACCGCCCCCACCCAGTAGGCCTCACTGTGGGCGGCATCGGGATGGTCGGCGAGCAGGCGCAGGGTGTAGATGCTGAGGATGGTGACATTGCCATTCCACAGGATGGAGCCCATGAAGGCGAGGAACAGCAACTGGACGACGCCGGGCACGCGCGCCAGATCGCGCAGGCTGCCCAGCCAGCGCGGCCGCCACGGCCCTTCGGCCAACTGTTTCACTTCGCGCACGAAAAACAGCACCAGGAAGCCGCCGCCCAGCAGCAAGCCGCCACTCAGCCAGAACATGGCATGGCGCTCGGAGAGGAGGGCCGCGATGGTCGCACCCAGCGCCGGCCCCATGGTGCCGCCCACCAGCGCCCCGGTTTGCGCCGTCGAAAGCGCCCGACCGATGCGCTGCGGCGGGGTGTTGGCCACCAGCAGTGACAGGCCCGCGGGCAGAAAGCCGTTGAAGGCGCCTACCATCAGCAGCAGCACCGCAAACCAGATGGGGGTCTGCGCGAAGGGCACCAGGGTCATGAAGAAACCCATGCCCATCATGGCACGCAGCACCATGATCTTGCGGCCGTAGTGGTCGGCGATGCTGCCCCACAGGGGCGCCGAGACAAAACCGATGATGTAGAACACCAGCATCAGGTTGCCCATCCAGGTTTCGAGATTCTCGACGATGCCCAGGCTCCGGGCCATCAGGGGCAGGAAGGGCCATGACATGGCAAAGCCCATGCTGCAGAGCAGGTTCGCCAGCGGCAGCACGCGCAGGTTGCGGCGCCAGTAGGGAAAACGCTGGTCTTCGCTGCCGGCGATCTCGGAATGCGGAGGGTTCTGGTTTTGGGTCATTGCGGATAAGGTTGTGGCGCTCCGGCCAGGCCGCCTGCAGGCATGAGTGCGGAGTCCCTGCGCAGCAACGCACAGGCCGCCGGGGCCGCACTGCGCTGCTGTATTTTCGTTCGAGGGTAACACGACAAAAAGTGTGGCCGGATGGCGCCCCGCTGCCGCCAGCCCCTGAAATGCCACAGGCTAGAATGTCCGCAAAACCATCCAGGAGGAAAGCCGTGAAGATCACCCGCATCGAGCCCATTCTGCTCAACATGCCCCTGCAGCTGGAGGGCCACGAGGTGCCCATGAGCGGTGGCGTTCCGCGTCGCGAAATGAGCGCGCTGCTGCTGCGGGTGGAAACCGATGCCGGCATCACCGGCTGGGGCGAGGCCTTCGCCCTCTCCGGCGGCATGGCCACCCACGCCGCCCTCCAGCACATCATCGCGCCGCGCGTGGTCGGCCGCGACGCCACCCAGATCGCCCCGCTGATGCGCGAACTGTTCCGCGGCCTGTA
>CAIPGJ010000501.1 GCA_903864555.1 uncultured Pseudomonadota bacterium
CCATCGACCCGCGCAGCCACCTGCGTGCCTGGGAGGGCGTGCTGGGCGCGGCCACCGCCTGCTATGCACCCGACCCGGTGGGCAAGACCGGCCGCCCCCTCTACACCGCCATTCCGCATTCGTCTTCCTTTGGCGCCTTCCTCTCGGCCATGAGCATCGCCTCCGCGCTCAACGCACGTGAGCGCGACGGCCGCGGGCAGATCGTCGATGTGCCCCTGTTCAACGCCACCTTCAACGCCATCAGCAACCGCTGCATGAAGGTGTGGGACGGCCCGCGCTTTCGTGCCCTGCCCAAGGGGCGGCATGCGCGCTGTGCCGATGACCGCTGGCTGATGTATGCGCCGGGTGACAAGAATTTCGGCGCCTTCCTCGACGCCATCGGCAAGGGGGAACTGAAACAGCAGAAGCTGTCACCTGCCGCCATGGAGGAAGCCCTGGCCGACACGCTGCGCACGCGCACCGCGCATGAGTGGGAGCAGCAGATGCTCAAGCTCGGCATCGAGGCCATGGCCTGCTACACCAGCGCCGAATGGCTGCACCATCCGCAGGCCGAGGCCACCGGCATCGTCGGCGACTTCGAAGACCCAGAGTTGGGCCGTTTTCGCGGGCCGGCCATCAACGTCGGCCTCTCGGAAACGCCGGGCAGCGTGCGTCGGCCGCGTCCGCGCGTGGATGAGCATCGCGCGGAGATCCTGTCCGAACTCCAGCACAGGGATGTGCCGCCTCCGCTGGTGTCAGCCGAAGACCTGCGCGGCGCCCTCGCCGGCGTGAAGGTGCTGGACCTGTGCCTGTTCATCGCCGGCCCCACCTGCGGGCGCACCCTGGGCGAATTTGGCGCGGACATCATCAAGATCGACAGCCCGCACCGCAACCCGGTCAACTGGCATGCCGACGTCAACCGCGGCAAGCGTACCTTTCTGCTCGACCTGAAGCAGCCCGAGGGCATGGCCATCTTCTGGAAGCTGGTGGACCAGGCCGACGTGGTGCTGCAGAACATGCGCCTGGGCGCGGCGGAGAAGATCGGCATCGGTTATGAGCAGGTGAAGGCGCGCAAACCCGACATCGTCTACTGCTCCATCAATGCCTATGGCCAGAGCGGGCCCTACAAGAACTGGCCCGGCGTGGAGGTGATCTCCCAGGCCATGACCGGCATGCAGACGCGCTTCGGCGGCGACAAGCCGGCCATCGCCCCCTTCAATGCCACCGACTTCGCCACCGGCCTGCTCAGTGCCTATGGCGTCGCCGCGGCGCTGCTGCATCGCAAGCGCACCGGCCAGGGCCAGCATGTCACCAATGCGCTGGTGTACACGGCGAGCCTGCTGCAATCGCCCTTCCTGCAGGAATACGAGGGCCAGCAATGGGACGAGCCGCGAGGGCAGGACTGCCTGGGCACCGGGCCGCTGTACCGCGCCTATCCGGCCAAGGATGCCTGGGTATTCCTGTGCACCACGCGTGAGGAACTGAAAGCCTGCGAGCCGCTGGCCGACCTGGCCACGCTGGACGATGCGGCCCTCGAAAAAGCCCTGGAAGAACGCCTGCCCACCAAGGCGGCGGACGACTGGGTGAAGCGGATGAACCGCGCCGGCATCCCCGCCCAGCGCGTGGTCAAGGAAGTGCCCGACCTCATGCTCGACCAGACCGTGGTGGCGCATGGCTTGTCGGTGACGCGCTTCCACCAGGAACATGGTCCCGTCACCACCATCGGGCCGAGCGCGAAGCTCTCGCGCACGCCGGTGGCGTTGGGTCGCCAGTCACCGCTGCCGGGCTCGGATGCCGCGAGTGTGCTGGCGGAGATCGGGATGGAGGACGAACTGGAGCGGCTGGTGAAGGCGGGGGTGGTGGTGATGGCGGGGGTGAATGGGGGGCAGTCGGTGTAGCCGGCAAATGTGACGTAAGGTGATCCTGAGATAAACCGCTTAAATGGCTGATCGCCGAGGAACGCCATGCCCAAGGTGAAGCCAGCCGGTACCCAAAGTATTTCTCGTACGATTTCCATCTTGAAGGCCATCGCGGCTCGCAAGGATATTGGCTGGCGGCTCACTGATCTGGCATCACAATGCGGCCTTGATATTTCCACCACCTACAGGATAGTTGCCTGCCTTGCGTCAGAGGGACTTGTTGAGCAAAGAACCCGTGACCGACGTTATGTTCCTGGGCAACTCATGTTTGAACTGTCTCTGGCGGTACCCGCTTATGAGGCCTTCAGGTCCGCGATGCGACCTCAACTCATGCAACTGGCACGGCAGCTCGATTCAATTGCTTTCCTGTTCATTCGCTCAATCAATGAAGTCGTATGCATTGATCGGGTGGGCAGTTCATCGGCACAGCCGTTAACGGTCGTGGGAACCCGCCGTCCCATGGCGGAGTCGACGGCGGGAATTGCCATGCTCCTGAAGCTGCCTCCAGAGGAGCAGAGAGCACTTCTTGCCGCCAAGTACGACAAATGGTATCGAAGCTCTGTTCACAGAGTTTCGACATACAGAAGAATCCTGAATCGTTCACGTAAATGCGGTTACGGCCTGAACCGGGGAAACCTGGTAGCCGGACTGGCCGGAATAGCCGTTCCCATCATGGATCACGAAGAAAGACCATTCAGTGCCCTGAGCGTGACTGGGCCAACAGACCATCTCCTGGGCGAGAATCTTGAGCGGGCCCACACAATGCTTGTTGACGCGTCCCGGAAGGCGACCCAACAGCATGAGGTGTTGATTGCCGCCTTGACGGACTACCGGCAGCGGTAGTCCGCCGGGAAGTGGCCCTCGTCAAGGCGCCTGCGTGACTACCACCTCATCGCCTGTGACTGCAAAATGGTGGTCGAAACCCTCGGACGCCCATTCCATGTATCGGACTTGCTCATCGAAGCGGGGATCGCCCTTGTGCAGAATCTCGGGGCGAAGTTGCTTGTCGATCAGGGTGGGCAGGAATGACACCTTCTGTATGCCCTGGCTGGAGATTTCCGCCCGGACGACGAGGCTGTGCTTGGCATCCTTGCCATAGGCCAGATGTGGATACTCCGGATCGAGGGGGGTGCCGTAGGCCGCTTCGAATTCCTTGGCGCCTTTCTCCGACTTTGAAGGCGAACCCATGATGAAGTTGCTCAGGCTGTAGAAGCAGACCTTGCCCTTGTATACGCCGATGGCCTTGGGCACATGGGCGTGGTGTCCGACAATGAGGTCCGCTCCGGCGTCGAAGGCGGCCTTCGCCGCAGTGATCTGGTAGTCGGCGATCATGCGCGGAATGAAGTGGATGCCCCAGTGGTGGGAGACCACCACGGCATCCGCCTCCTGCCTGGCTTTTGCGATGTCACTGATCATGCCTTCCAGGTCTTCCTCATAGGGGATGGTGACCACCTTGGGAGGCACACCGGCCTGATAGTCCTGCGAGCGGTAATAGGTGTGGGCCCGCAGCGGCGCCACGCCAGCCTTGTCCTTCTTCGCCGCGAACCCCTCGTTCAGCACCGAACAATAGGCCAGCATGGCAACGCGAACGCCGTTTGATTCGATGAAGGCCGGCTTGCGTGCCTCCTCCAGATTGCGGCCGCCGCCGATGACCTGCATGCCTTTACCGCGCAGCAGTTCGATGGTGTCGATCAGCGCGTCCTGGCCCCAGTCCATGGCGTGATTGCTCGCCACGGACACCACATTGAAGCCGCAATCGCCGAACACATCCGCCATGCGGGGGGGCAGGCGGCTGTGGCCGCCGCCGGAATGCACCTGCAAGGCACCCCGCTCCGAATAGACGCGCTCCACCTGCGCGAACCGGATGTCCGCAGTGGCAATCGTCGATTTGACCAGTTCGGAAAACTTGGACACCGGCTCGTGGATCGGTCCGACATCGCCGCAAGCGAGCAGGGTTGCATGTCTGGCACTCATTGTTCTCCCTTTCGTGTCATTGGATCAGTCAGGCAGCCATGGGTGGCTACTGTACAGGAGCCTATTTGAAGGACTCGACATCGAGCCCTGGCATCTTGAACAGCTTGTCCCATTTCTGATATTCACGTTCGATGCTGCTGCGGTATTCCGCCGGGGTGCTCGGGGCCGCCGGCTCGACGCCGACGGCAACCAGCTTGGCGGCGAAATCGGGCATCTTGATCACCTGGATCGTTTCCCGGTTGATGGTGTTGATCGCCAGCTCAGGCGAGCCGCCCGGTGCCCACAGACCGTAGATGTTGCTCAACTCATATCCGGGGAGACCCGATTCGGCAATGGTGGGCAGATCCGGCATGGCTGGCAGGCGTTCCTGGCTGGAGATGGCCAGAAGCCGCAGCTTGCCCGCCTTCACGTGCGTGCTCACCGAGCCGACCGGCCCCAGCAAGACCTGTAGCGTGCCGCTGAGCAGGTCGGTCATCGCCGGTCCGCCGCCCTTGTAGGGAATGTGGGTGAGCTTCACGCCGGTCATCAGGTTGAACAACTCCATGCCCAGGTGGGCAATGGAGCCATTGCCCGAGGTGCCGTGATAAAGGGTGCCCGGCCTGCTCCTGGCATAGGCAACCAGTTCCTTTGCGTTGGTTATGGGCAGGGAGGCATTGGCGACGAGCGCGTAGGATTGCGTGGTCATCTGGACAGCCGGATCGAAGGCTTTCCTGATTTCCAGGCTGGTTTTCTTGAGCGCCACGCTGATGATCTCGGAATTGCTGCCGAGGAGCAGGGTATATCCATCAGGCGCTGCCTTTGCGACGGTTTCCATGCCAATGACGCCCGTGGCGCCGGCCCGGTTCTCCACGATGACCGGAGAACCTTTCAGGCGGTCCGTGAGTTGCGCTGCCACCATACGCGCCACGACATCCGTACCGCCGCCCGGTGCGTACCCCACCACGATGCGGATGACCTTGTTGGGAAAGGTGGCTATCGATTGAGCGTACGAAATGCTGGACACCATCAATGCAAGTGCAACACTGAGCGTGCGAATCATTTTCAGCTCCCCCATCGTCAAACGTTTAATTGGAGTGTTTTCGTGCTTTTCAATAATGCACTGAACTGTAGAGATGCAGTACACCAAGTAGTGAAGCTTGGTCCGAGGCATTTTATAATGTAAAAGTTTTGCCACATGCCGACAACGCGCTTTGACATTCCCTGTGCATGGGGTCAACAACTCATTGCCCTCGCCTCATGGCTGTGGTTTTATGTCCTGAGACAAAGGCGATGATTTATAGTCAATGCATGACGTCGTTGATGCGCAGTGCTTTCCCCCTATTTCTTTCCATGAGAGACAGCGTAGATGCCCAAAACATTGTCAATGTTGATCGGCGGGGACTGCGGTCCCGTTCACGGGCCCAAGGATGGATTTCCGGTCCAGGGCTACACCGAACATGTACAGGCGGCGCTCGATGCAGCCGACATGCGTTTCGTCAACTGCATGAGGACCTATTCGGACCAGGGTGACACGCTTGAATCCCAGCCTCACGTTCGTCAGCCCATAGAAATGGCTGAAATCTTCAGCAATGGAAAATTCGATGCGGTCACCCTGGCCAACAACCATACCTACGACAGTGGACCGGAGGCCATGCTCAACACCAGGGCGCTGTTCAATGCCCGGGGCATCCAGACCACTGGTGTGGGAAGAGACCTGGCTGAAGCGTGCCAGGCGGCCATCATCGAAAAAGATGGTGTAAGGGTGGCTTACCTGGGCAAGTCTTCGGTCAGCCGGCCTGGCAGTGAGGCCGGCAAGGACAAGCCGGGCATTGCCACCATTCGAACCAGTGTTTCGTATGAGACGCGCGGCGAGAATGAACTGGTCAGGATCAAGACAGAACCCGATCCGGCCGACCTGGAAATGCTGCAGGAAGAAATACGGGCATTGAAGCGCAAGGTGGACATCGTCGTGCTGGCCTATCACGCCGGGGTCATCAGGGTTCCCCGGGTCATTCCCGACTACCAGGTGGCCGTCGCGCACGCCGCAGTGGACGCGGGGGCTGATCTGGTGGTCAGTCATTCGCCCCACATACCCAAGGGGATCGAGGTCTATAAAGGCAAGGCCATCTTTTACAGTATCGGTGTATTCGCCATGACCAAGACCTTTGCTGCCCCTTCCTGGGCGGCGCCTGCCTGGGTCCAGGGCGCCATTCGCGGTGCCACCGATCTGGATCCCGAGTACCCCTTCATGCCGTATGGCAAGGATTGCACCAAGAGCCTGCTGGTCAAGG
>CAIPGJ010000502.1 GCA_903864555.1 uncultured Pseudomonadota bacterium
AATCTATAAAAATCAAAGTGGTATAAGTTTAACCTCGAAAGCTCATAAACTTCAACCAGCGTGTAGGTCGGGCTTTTGACCCGGCCGCTGTGTCCCAGGGCTGCCAGCAGCCCCTGGACCAGGGTGGTTTTCCCGGCGCCCAGCTCTCCATGCAGGTGGAGTTGCAGTCCGGGCGCCAATCCGCGGGCGAGCTCGGCACCCAGTGCACGTGTGGCAGCGGCATCCGGTAGGTTGATGAGGCAGGCGTTGTTATGATCAGACACGGGTGATGTTTCTGGAGATGCACTGATGGGGAATGGTGACTGATTTTGCAATGCTGGCAGCCACGGTCAAGGCCTGGGGAAGGGATCTGGGCTTTCAGGCCGTGGGCATTGCCGACACGAATCTGACGCAGGCCGAGGCGGGGCTTTCCGCATGGCTGGATGCCGGTTGCCATGGCGAACTGGATTATATGGCACGCCATGGCAGTAAAAGGTCCCGTCCTGGCGAGTTGCTTCCCGGCACGATCAGCGTGATTTCGGCGCGCATGAATTACTGGCCGCAGGCGCATCCGGCCGAGGCTGTGCTGGCCGATGGCCGCCTTGCCTACATTTCCCGATACGCCACCGGGCGTGACTATCACAAGCTCATGCGTGCGCGGCTGGCGCAACTGGCTGACCGTCTTGCGGTCGAAGTCGGCGGCACGGGCTATCGTGTGTTTACCGACTCGGCGCCGGTGATGGAGGTGGAACTCGCCCGCAAGGCCGGCCTGGGCTGGCGCGGCAAGCACACGCTACTGCTTTCGCGCGATGCGGGGTCGTATTTTTTTCTTGGCGAAATCTTCACCGACCTGCCCTTGCCGGCCGATGCGCCGGCGGAGGCGCATTGCGGCACCTGCACGCGTTGCGTGGATGCCTGCCCAACCCGGGCCATCCTGGGGCCTTACCGGCTGGATGCGCGCCGTTGCATTTCCTATCTCACCATTGAGCTGAAGGGCTCCATCCCCGAAGCATTGCGTCCGCTCATCGGCAACCGGGTCTACGGCTGCGATGACTGCCAGCTGGTCTGCCCGTGGAACCGCTTTGCCGTCACCACGGCTGAATCCGGCTTCGCGGTGCGCAATGGGCTGGACAGGGTGCAGTTGTGTGAGCTGTTTGCCTGGTCGGAGGCTGAATTCATGGAGCGGCTGGCCGGCAGCGCCATCCGCCGGATCGGTCATGAGCGCTGGCTGCGCAACCTCGCCGTCGGACTGGGCAATGCACCTGCCAGCAGCCAGGTGCAGGCTGCGCTCAGGGCGCGTGCCGACCATGCCTCGGCGCTGGTGCGCGAGCATGTCCAGTGGGCACTGGCAAGTCAGGCAGCGAAGGAGGTCACAGGCATGGCAAACTCGGGGTCATCATGAACACGTCAGCCCCCCCGGAAATGAAGCTGCGCCAGATCAACATCGAATACCTCGCGGAGCAGGATCGCCTGCTGATGCGCATCGCCTCGGGCGAAAACCAGGAGGTGCTGCTGTGGCTGACGCGCCGCTGCGTGAAGCTGTTGTGGCAGGTACTGGTGAACTTGGCGCGCAGCATCCCGGAGATCGCCACCCAGAGCCACCCGGACGCAAAGACCGCGCTGCTGGGCATGCGGCATCAGTCGGCAATGTCCCGGAGTGATTTCTCCAAACCTTACCAGGCGCCCAAGGAGCATCCGCTGGGTGCCGAGCCGATCCTGGTCACCCGCATGCAGACCAAGCGCACCGACAACGGTGGCTTCGTGCTGACCCTGCTGCCCAGCCAGGCTCAGGGAATCAACCTGAACCTGGATGAGGCGCTGTTGCATTCGGTCTGTGGGCTGCTGCAGAAGGTGGTGGTGAAGGCCGAGTGGGAGTTGCGGCTGGAATGGCCGGGCCAGCCGGCGGTCGAGGCGCCCGAGCGACGTACTTTGAACTAGCCCCGGCGCGCGCTGCTGGCTAGGTTAAATCAGGCGTATAATGAAACGCTTACAACGCCTGAACCATCGCGCCTGACCTTGCTGATCGAGCAGCACGCAATCAAGATCAAGAGGTCTGCTCATTCAATCCCGATCATGCATCCCTAGCGCTGGATTCAGGCCGCATGGAGTCCATTGTGTCGTTTGCTGAATTAGGGTTGTGTCCCGAACTGCTGCGTGCAGTCGAGGAGCAGGGTTACACCGAGCCTTCGCCGATCCAGGCCAAGGCCATTCCGTTGGTGCTGCAGGGCCTGGATATCATGGGGGCAGCCCAGACGGGGACCGGTAAGACCGCCAGTTTCACGCTGCCGATCTTGCAGCGCCTGCTCCCCCACGCCAATACCAGTGCCTCGCCGGCGCGCCATCCGGTGCGTGCACTGATCCTGACGCCGACCCGCGAGCTTGCGGCCCAGGTCGAGGAAAGCGTGCGCGTCTACGGCAAGTACCTGCCGCTGCGCGCTACCGTGGTGTACGGCGGCGTTCCCATGGATCCTCAGACGGCTGCACTTCGTCGTGGTGTCGAGATACTGGTGGCCACACCTGGCCGGCTGCTGGACCACGTGCAGCAGAAGCAGCTGAATTTTCATGCAGTCGAATTCATTGTGCTCGACGAGGCCGACCGCATGCTCGACATGGGCTTCATCCCGGACGTGAAGCGCATCCTCTCGCTGATGCCCAAGAAGCGGCAAAGCCTGCTGTTTTCGGCCACGTTCTCCGAGGAAATCAAGCGCCTGGCCGATACGTTCCTCACCAAGCCGGTGCTGGTGGAGGTGGCTCGACGCAATTCCGTGGCTGAGTTGATCACGCACAAGGCGATCCCGGTGGCGCGCGAGCGCAAACGTGAACTGCTCGCCCACCTGGTGAAGGAACGCGACTGGAAGCAGGTGCTGGTGTTCTGTGCCACGCGCCTGGGGGCCAATCGCCTGGCCTATCAGCTCAATCTGGACGGCATCCATGCCAGCGCCATTCATGGCGACAAGAGCCAGCCGGAACGCCTGCTGGCCCTGGAGGAGTTCAAGTCAGGCAAGGTTGGCGTACTGGTGGCGACCGATGTGGCGGCCCGCGGCCTGGACATTGAGGACCTGCCGCTGGTGGTCAATTTCGATCTGCCTGGACAGCCTGAGGACTATGTACATCGCATCGGCCGGACCGGTCGTGCCGGTGCATCGGGAGAAGCCATCTCCCTGCTCTGCCCGGAGGAGCAGGAGCGCATCGAAGCCATCGAGAAGATGATCAAGATTGCCATTCCGCGCGAACTGGTGTCCGGCTTCGAGCAGGATGCGGGCACAGTAAGCGGCATCATCGGCACTCCCGGCCGCAGCCGTGGTCGTCCGGGGGCCGATCGTGGCGCAGACCGTGGAGCCGAGCGAAGCCCGGATCGTGACCGTAACCGTCGCGGTGAGACCCACCTGCCGCGCAATCCGGAGCGTTCGAGTTACAGGCCTTCGGCGCCTAAAGCCCCCGCTGACCCCATTTTCAGCGCACCCTATGAGCCGGGCAACGCCTCGGCAAAGTCGGACTCTATGCAGTCCCGGCCTTCGGTTCAGCGGTCACAGCGGCCGGTGGCTGCCCTGCTCGGTGGATTGCCCAAGCCGAAGTAGCGGCGGTACAGGCGGCTTCCGGCGCGCCAGGGCACGCGCCGTTTTCGGGTTGTTCAGCCGAGCATACGGATAATCTCCGTGGCGTCCGCCAGGTTCTCCAGGTTGTGCACGCTCTCGATGATGCGGTCGGCCGTTGCCTTGTCCATTGGGCGCGCGGCAAAGGACACGCAGTCACGAAATTTCGTTTCCAGCAACTCCCAGTCGACGGGGTTGTCCGGGTTGCCAGGCAAGGTTTTGGGGTGGCAATGCAGCACACGGCCATCCACTGTCTTGATTTCCACCGCAGGATACTTGTGGTGCGGTGTGCCCTCTGCGGCGGGCCGGTAGCTGACCCGATCGGCCATGGCCAGCACCTTCGGATCCTTGAGGCCTTCTTCGGTGTAATCGCGCAGGGTTACATTGCCCTTGGCCATCATTACCGCCGTGGTGAAGGGCACACTGAATTTGCCGTCGATGGCGAGCCCTGGCCGGCGTTTGCGCTCGATTGGCTCTGACAGTTGCTGGGTGTTGGCGTGCCCGCCGATGATGGTGATGGTGTTGACATCCTCGGGCTTGATGCCGTGCTCGCGCCTGAGTTGCAGCACGGCGGCATTGGTCGGCCGGGTGAAATTGCAGGCCGGCCAGACCTTGAAGGCGTGGCTTCTCAGCAAAGGATAGTTACGGCCCAGTCCTTCGGTGAGCGCCTCCCACTTCGGTGACTGGGCACGGATGTAGGTGCGGAACAGGCCGTATTCGCCTTCCAGAAAATCCTTGGAGCCGATCATGCCGCGCTCGGCCAGCAGCGCGGCCATGGTGGCGCCCTGGCCGGAGAATCCCGCCTGCATGGAGCGCATGTGGGTGGAGGCGCCCACTGCCATCTGGCGTGTGCCACTCAGCTGGTTGAAGCCGATGCCCAAGGCGTTTTCCATGCGTGCTTCGTCCAGCCGGAGTGTCCGGCCACCGGTAGCCGCGCCGGCGATGAAACCGAACAACTGTGTGGCGAACCAGCCTTCGGCAGCCGTCCATTCCGGAATGGGCACGGCATTGTCCATGCGCATCATGATGTCGGTGCCGCAGGTCACCGCGGTGATGAGTTCGCGCCCGCTCAATCCGCCCATGCGCTCGCCCAGTGCCAGCGCGACGGGGATGGTGGCGATGCTGACATGGCCGGCGGAGACATCGTCGTAATCCATCATGTGGCCCAGGCCGCCATTGACGAACGCGGCCAGCGGGGCCGTGGTCTTGCCGCCAAAGCCGAGGATGCTGCTTTCCGGCTTGCCGCCCTGGTCCATGACGTAGTCCCGGGCGATGCGTCCTTCGGGGGCCATGCCGCTGGCGCCGATGATCACGCCCAGCGTGTCGAGCACGCATTTCTTGGTGAGTGCCACCATTTCGGGCGACAGGTCGTCGAACTGCAGGCTGGCGGCGTGGCGGGCGATCCGGCGCGTGGCCCCCTGTGCCTCGGCAAACGGTTTTGGTCGGATGGCGCGTGATGTACTCATTTTAAAGCTCTCCTCATTGTATTTATTAGCCTGAAAGGCTGATTGTTATCAGTTACTTTCCAGTGTGATGCGGTCCAGTTCGCTCATTTCGGCGGCGCTCAACATCCATTCAGCCGCCCTGACGTTCTGTTCGAGTTGCTCCGGCCGGGTGGCGCCCGCGATGACGCTGGAGACGCCCGGACGTGCAGCCAGCCAGCTGAACGCCAGTTCGAGCATGGTGCGCCCGCGGGCGTCGACGAAAGTCTGCAGTTGGTCGATGACCTTCCAGTTCCGATCGCTGGCAAAGCGCGTGGCCACGGCCTTGTCGTTGCCCAGGCGCGTGCCGGCCGGGTAGCCTTGCTCGCGCGCATGGGCGTACTTGCCGGTGAGCAGTCCGCCGGCCAGCGGGAAGAAGGGTAGCAGCCCCAGTCCGTAGGTATCGATGGCGGGGACAAGGTCACCGTCAATGCCCCGTTCGAGCAAGTTGTAGTGGTCCTGGCAGGAGATAAAGCCGTTCAGGTTGTGGTGCTTCGCTGTCCACAGGGATTCCACCACGCGCCAGGCCGGGAAATTGGAGCAGCCCACATAGCGCAGCTTGCCCTGGCGGATCAGATCGTCGAGGGCTCTCAGCGTTTCCTCGATCGGCGTGTGCGGATCAAGGCGGTGCATCTGGTAAAGATCTATCCAGTCGGTCTTGAGGCGCCGCAGGCTCGCCTCCACCGCGCTCATGATGTAGCGGCGCGAGCCGCCACGCAGCCGTCCGGCATCATCCATGGGCAGGCCGAATTTGGTGGCGAGGACAATGTCCTTGCGGCGGTCGCCGAGCACCTGACCCATGAGAGTCTCCGAGCCGCCACGATTGCCGTAACTGTCGGCCGTATCGAATAGCGTGATGCCGAGGTCGAGTGCCTTGTGTATGACCTTGCGGGTGGCTTCCAGGTCGATGCGTCCGCCGAAGTTGTTGCAACCCAGTCCGACCAATGACACCTGTAGGCCGGAAGGCCCCAGTCTGCGCTGTTGCATGATGTCCTCCTTGTTGTGCGCCCGATGATACCTGCCAGGCAGGTGTTCAGTCGCCCGCCTTGCGGAATGGCATGCGGTCGGTGAGTTCGTCCATGTAGTTTTCGATGCCGCTGCTCTCGCGTTCCAGGAAGCGCTCCACCGCATCGGAAAACGCCGGATGTCTCAACCAGTGGGCAGAACTGGTTTGTACCGGGCGAAAGCCGCGGGCGAGCTTGTGCTCGCCCTGGGCGCCGCCTTCGAAAAGGCCGATGCCGCGTTCGATGCAGAACTCCAGAGTCTGGTAATAGCAGGCCTCGAAGTGCAGCAGCGGGACGTGGGCAACGCAGCCCCAGTAGCGCCCGTAAAGAGTGGTTGGACTGAAGAGATTGAGCGAGCAGGCGATCGGCTGGCCGTCCAGGCTGGCGATGACCAGCAGCAGGTTCTCCGGCATGTCACGGCCAAGCCTGCCGAAGAAGTCGAGGTTGAGGTAGGGCGAGGAATGGTGGGCGCGGTAGGTGTTGTTGTAGCAACGCACGAAGAATTGCCAGTGTTCGTCGCGGATATCAGCCCCGACCAGTCGCTGCCATTGAACGCCGGTGTCGGCAACCTTGCGTCTTTCCTGGCGGATTTTCTTGCGTTTGGCTGAGGACAGCGTCCCAAGGAACGCTTCGAAGTCGGCGTATCCCTCGTTGATCCAGTGGAATTGCACGCCCTGACGCAGCATCATCCCTGCGGACTTCAGTTCGGCCGCCTCCGCAGCGGGTGGGAACAGCACGTGCAGTGAGGATGTCTGTCCGGCCAGTTGCAGTGCAGCACTTGCCAGGGCCTCCCGGCTTGCCTTGTCCGGGGCAATGAGTCGTGGCCCGGTGATGGGCGAGAAAGGCACTGCGCTCAACAGCTTCGGATAGTAGTCGAGTCCGGCACGCTGGTAGGCATCGGCCCAGGCCCAGTCGAACACATACTCGCCATACGAGTGGCTCTTCAGATACAGCGGCAGGGCGCCGGCTAGCCGGCCGGCACGCCACAGGGTGAGGAAATGCGGTTGCCAGCCGGTGGCTTCCGAGGCGCAG
The DNA here is from genome assembly GCA_903864555.1 of uncultured Pseudomonadota bacterium. The sequence goes on from CAIPGJ010000502.1 coordinate 7,090, forward strand.
CCGCTTTCATGGAGGGCGTGCAGGAAGGCATGCCGCAGGACCGGATGGTCTCCCCCGCAGGCCGCCACCAGCGTATCCCACTCGTCCGGCTCGACAGCGGACAGTGAATGGATGATGCGTATGCCTGCCTGATCGTGATCCATCCGGCGATTATAGGAGCGCGTACGGGACAGGCTTCGGTAAGGGTAAAATTTGGCCCATGACTCAAGAAACCCAAGGAACGGTCAAGGTCGCCATCGCGCAACTCAATTGCACGGTGGGCGACCTGCAGGGCAATGCGGCACGGATACTCGATGCGAGCAGGCGCGCACGCGAGGCCGGGGGGCGCATCATCGTCACGCCGGAACTATCCCTGTGCGGCTATCCGCCGGAAGACCTGTTGTTGCGGGACGGCTTCTACCGGGACTGCGATGAGGCACTGGCGCAACTGACCGCTGATCTTGCGGCGATCAAGGGCATCATCGCCATCGTCGGTCATCCGTGTCAGATCGGGGGGCGTCGTTACAACGCCGCTTCGGTGCTGCAGGACGGGCGCATCGTGGCCACCTATCACAAGCACACCTTGCCCAATTACACGGTGTTCGATGAAGAGCGCTACTTCGATGTGGGCAGCGAGCCCTGCGTATTCGATGTGGACGGGGTGCGTTTCGGCATCAATATCTGTGAGGACACGTGGGGACCACAGGGGCCGCTTGCGGTCCGGCCAGGTCGCCTGCCGGGCAATGTCGCCGCTCGCGCCCCGGCACCCATGCTGGCGCGCGACGCGGGAGCCCAGGTGCTGCTGGTGCTGAATGCCTCTCCCTACCATATGCGCAAGCAGGGGACGCGTTACGACGTGATGCGCACCCGGGTTGCCGAATGTGGCATGCCCTTGGTGTACGCCAACATGGTCGGGGGGCAGGACGAACTGGTTTTTGATGGCGCTTCCTTCGCTCTGGATGCCTCGGGCAAGGTGGCGTGCCAGCTACCCTTGTTCCAGGAGACGCTGGGTTACGTCACGGTGCATGATGGTGCGCTCGGTGGTGGCGAATGTGTGCCCGAGCAAGCGGTCGAAGCCGACATCTACCAGGCACTTTGCCTGGGTGTGAAGGACTACATCGGCAAGAACCGTTTCCCTGGTGCGCTGATCGGCCTGTCCGGTGGCGTGGATTCGGCGCTGGCGCTGACCATCGCCTGTGACGCACTGGGCGCAGACAAGGTGCGGGCCGTGATGATGCCGACGCAGTACACGGCTGGCATCAGCGTGGAGGATTCGCGCGAGATCGTGCGCAACCTGGGGGTGCGCTACGACGAAGTTCCCATCCGCCCAATTTTCGATTCCTTCCTGTCATCCCTGGAAAAGGAGTTTTCCGGGTTGCCGGTGGATGCCACCGAAGAGAACCTGCAGGCGCGCATTCGCGGCACCATCATGATGGCGCTGTCGAACAAGTACGGTTCCATCGTGCTGACCACCGGCAACAAGTCGGAAATGGCAGTGGGGTATGCCACGCTGTATGGCGACATGGCCGGCGGTTTCGCCGTCATCAAGGACATCCTCAAGGGTCTCGTTTATCGCCTTTGCCGATATCGCAACAGCCTCTCGCCGGTGATCCCGGAGCGGATATTGACGCGTGCTCCTTCCGCCGAGTTGCGTCCTGACCAGACCGACCAGGACAGCCTGCCGCCCTACGATGACCTGGACGCCATTGTCGAGTGCTACATGGAA
>CAIPGJ010000503.1 GCA_903864555.1 uncultured Pseudomonadota bacterium
CTGCTGCGCCGAGGTGAGGTGGAACAGCTGCAGGTCGATATCGCCGTAGTGCTCGCGAAAGTCGTGCAGCAATTCCGAGAGCATGCGCGAGGCGACGGTAGACACGAAACCGATGCGCAGGATGCCGGCCGAGCCGCCATGGATGCGCTTGGCTGAGGCGATGGCATGGTCGAGCTGGGCCATGGCCAGGCGCGAGCCTTCATACAGCTCCTGCCCTGCTGGCGTGAGCTCGACGCGACGCGTCGTGCGCACGAAGAGTTCCATGCTCAGTTCCTTTTCCAGCAGGCGGATCTGATGGCTCAGAGGCGGCTGAGACATGTGCAGCTTCCGGGCGGCACGCCCGAAATGCTGCTCCTCAGCAACTGCGAGAAAGTACTCGATTCGTTTCATGATTGATATCGATTTCGTATCAATAGGGACAGTATTGGTATTGGACTCGGACTTGTCAACGCGTTGATACTCCTGTGCTCCAACGCACTGAAAAACAGGGGAACGCATGGAGTACACCGCTATCCAGTACGAGGTGAGGGGCCCGCAGGCCCGCATCACGCTCAACCGCCCGCATGTCCGCAATGCCATCAACCACCCGATGGAGGTGGAAGTGAAGCATGCCTTGCTGCTCGCCAACGCCGACCCGCAGGTCAAGGCCATCGTCCTCACCGGGGCGCCGCCCGCCTTCTGCTCGGGCATCGACCTGAAGCTGCACAAGGGGCGCACCAGCCTCGAGGCACGCGCGCACTTCGAGTCCTTCTACTGGGGTTTCTACAGCACGCACCGCAGCCTGGAGAAGCCCACCATCGTCATGCTGAACGGTCACGCTCGCGAGGCCGGCTGCACCATTGCCTTCATGTGCGACATGATCATTGCCGCCGAGGGATCGACCCTCGGATTACCGGCGGTGGATCGCGGCATCGTGCCGGCCTATCACCTGGCCTACCTGCCGCGCGTGATGGGCAGGGTGAAGGCCTTCGAATTCTGCTTCTCGGGCGAGCCCATGGATGTCGCCGAGGCCGAGCGCCTGGGGGTGGTCAACCGCGTCGTCCCGGCAGCCGACCTGGAAGCCGAGGTGGACAAGGTGGTGGCGCGTTTCGCGAAGAAGTCCCCCACCGTGATGAAGGTCGGCAAGGAACTGTTCTATCGCCTCATGGACATGGAGTTCGAGAAGGCGGTGCGTACCGCCTCGGACATGGTGACGCTGATGGCGAGCTTCCCGCAGTCCATCGAGGGTTTCACAGCCTTCGTGGAGAAGCGTCCACCCGACTGGAAGGATGGCTGATGCAGGCAGCGCGCCCGGCATCGGTGCAGCGAGCCAGTTGGCCGTGGAGGGTCGCGCCATGAGCGCAGCCCTGCCCCTGCCCCTGGAAGGCTTCAAGGTGCTCGACATGAGCCGGGTGCTGGCCGGCCCCTATTGCTGTTCGTTGCTGGGGGAGGTGGGCGCCGAGGTGATCAAGGTCGAGCGCCCGGGTCTGGGTGACGAGAATCGCCGCTGGGGCGCACTGTGGAACGGGGAAAGCCTGGACTACCTCAGCGTCAACCGCAACAAGCGCAGCCTCACCGTGGACATCAAGCGCCCGGAGGGGCAGGAAATCATCCGCAGCATCGCCGCACAGGCCGATGTGCTGGTGGAGAACTTCTCCGGGCCTGTTCTGGACGGGCTGGGCCTGGGCTACGAGCAGCTCTCTGCCATCAATCCGCGACTGGTCTACTGCTCAATCTCGGCCTATGGCGCCAAGGGGCCGATGAAGGACAGGCCCGGCTATGACGGTGCGGTGCAGGCCTTCAGCGGCCACATGTCGATGACCGGCGAGCCCGACGGCGGGCCGGTGCGCACCGGCGCCTCCGTGGTGGACCTGGGCACCGGCATCACCGCTTACGGGGCGGTCATGACGGCGCTGATGCAGCGCACCCGCACCGGCCAGGGCCAGAAGGTCACGGTGTCGCTGTTGCAGACGGCGCTGGCGCTCATGGCCCAGCATGCCGCTTCCTTCCTCATGCATGGCGAGGAGCCCAAGCGGGCCGGCGCCGGCGTCAGCCATCTGGCGCCCTACGGTGCGTTCCGCGCCAGCGATGCCTGGGTGGTCACCGGGGCCCTCAATGAGGCCTCCTGGAAAAAGCTCTGTGGCCTGCTGGGCTGCGAAGCATTGGTGGGAGATCCGCGCTTTGCCGATGGCGAACTGCGGGTGAAGAACCGCGCTGCGCTGGATGAGTACATGCATGAGGCCTTCGGCAGGAAGACGGTGGCCGAGTGGACGGCGATTTTCGAGGCGGCCGGCGTGGTCATCGCACCGGTGAACACGCTGCAGGCTTCGCTCAACCACCCGCAGGTGCTGGCCAATGACCTGGTGGTCGCCGTCCAGCACGCCACCGCCGGAGAGGTGAAGCTGGTGGGTGCCCCGATGGCCTTCAGCGGCTGGGACATCGGGCCGCGTCGCCCGCCCCCGGCGCTGGCGCAGCACACGGAAGAAATCCTCTCGGAATATGGCTACGGCGCAGACCGGATTGCCGCGTTCAGGGAGCAGGGCGTGATTTAGCAGAAGTCAGGAGCAGTACAAAAAA
>CAIPGJ010000504.1 GCA_903864555.1 uncultured Pseudomonadota bacterium
ATGGACGCGCGCGCCATCTCCTACGCCACCTCCTTCCAATTCATTGCCATCGGCATCGCCCCCTTTGTCGCGGGCATCGTCGGGCCGCTGTTCGGCCTGCGCACCTACTTTGCGCTGACGGTGGTGTTGACGCTGGTGGCGCTGGTGCTGTGGCTGCGAGCGGCGCGCCGGCCGATGCCCGCGCAGGGCTGAGCGCGAAGGTCGGGCGGCAGGTCAGTCCGCAGCGCGGGTGGCCGGCAGGCTGAGGCGGGCGCACAGTCCGCTGGTTTCGCCATTGGCCAGATGCAGCGAGCCGCCGTAGAGCGCGGCCAGGTCCTGCACGATGGCCAGGCCCAGGCCGCTGCCGGGCACGCTTTCATCGAGGCGCACGCCGCGCGCCATCACGGTTCGCAGTTGGCTGGCGTCTATCCCCGGTCCGTCGTCGCGCACTTCGATGAGCAGGCTGGCGCCTGCGGATGGACCGGCATGCACAGGTGCCGCCGGCAATTCCACCGCAATGCTGACGCGGCTGCGCGCCCACTTGCAGGCGTTGTCGAGCAGATTGCCGAGCATTTCCTGCAGATCCTGCTCTTCACCGGCAAACCAGATGGCCCGATCCGGCTGCTGCAGGGACAAGGTGATGCCGCGACCGGCATGCAGCTTCTGCATCACGCGCAGCAGTCCGCCGAGCGTGGCGACGGCATCGGTGCGCTGGCCTGGCAGGCGCCCGCTGGCGGCCGCCCTGGAGCGGGCCAGATGCCAGTCGATATGGCGTCGCGCCAGCACTACCTGTTCCCGCACCAGTCGTGGCAGCGCGGCATCGCTCTGGCTGGCGGCATGCTCCAGCACTGACAGCGGGGTCTTGAGTCCATGCGCAAGGTTGCCCGCTTGGGTGCGTGCGCGCTTGACCACTTCGTCGTTGCGTTCCAGCACGCTGTTGAAGTCATCGACCAGTGGCTGTAATTCCGCCGGGAAGCGGCCGCCAAGGCGCTGCGCGCGGCCTTCCTCCACATCCTGCAGGCTGCGCCTGAGTGCGCGCAGCGGCAGCAGGCCGACGCTGACCTGGGCCCAGGCCGCCAGTGCCAGCAACAGCAGCAGCACCGCCAGGGACAGCGCCAGCACGCCATTGAATTCGGCCACTGCTGCGGTGGTCTGCTGCAGGTCGGCGGCGACGATGAGGCGCCAGCGTGATGCCGACGGGCCGGCCGGCTGCACGGTGCGCTCCAGCAACAGCAGGCTGCCCTGTTGCGGACCGGGGACATGGTGCACATGCACCTGTCCGTCATCCAGGACATCGGTCTCCAGCGCAAGGCTGGTGTCCCACAGCGAGCGCGAGCGCAGTGCGCCATTGCGGCCGCGTCCGTCACTATTGATTTCATCCAGCTGCCAGTACAGACCGGAGTAGGGGCGCTGCCAGCGCGGGTCGGAGAGCGCCTGTGCATCGATGAGCGGGCGTCCTGCGGCATCGAAATCGAGACGCGCGGTGAGCTGGTCGAGCTGCCCGGTGAGGTCGTGCCGGAACTGCCGCTCGACATGGTCGCGGAACAGGCCGGCCAGCGTCACGCCAGTCAGCGCCAGTGCCAGCAGCAGGCCGGCCAGGGTGGCGGCCAGCAGGCGCACCCGCAGCGAACCCGGCAAACGCGTGGCAGAGGCCGTGGCCGTGACCGTGGCGCTTGTGGGCGGTGGGGTGCCGCTCATGGCGGCGCCAGGCGATAGCCCAGGCCGCGCGCGGTCTCGATGTTCACCCCGGGCAGCTTGCGGCGCAGCCGCCCGATGAACACCTCGATGGTGTTGGAGTCGCGGTCGTGGTCTTGCGCATAGATGTGTTCGATGAGTTCGCTGCGTGACACCACCGAACCCTGGCGGTGCATGAGGTAGTCGAGCACCTTGTATTCATGGCTGGTCAGCGTGACCGGCTGGCCGCCCAGGGTGGCGCGGCTGCTGCGTGTGTCGAGCATGAGCTCGCCGCACTGGAGTACCGGCGAGGCAAGGCCGCTGGCACGCCGGATCAGCGCGCGCAGGCGGGCCAGCAGCTCCTCCATATGGAAGGGCTTGGTGAGGTAATCGTCGGCGCCGGCATCGATGCCGGCCACCTTCTCGTGCCAGTTGTCGCGCGCGGTGAGTATCAGCACGGGCATGCTGCGTCCGGCGTCGCGCCAGCGCTTGAGCACGGTGAGCCCGTCCATCACCGGCAGGCCGAGGTCGAGGATCACGGCATCGAAGCTCCCGGTGTCGCCGAGGAAATGCGCTTCGCGGCCATCGGCCGCTTCATCCACGGTGTAGCCGGCTTCCTGCAGGCTGCTGCGCAACTGCGCGCGCAGCACCGGTTCATCTTCGACGAGGAGCAAGCGCATGGGCGTTGGCGCTCAGCGGGGGCGGGACGGGCCGCCGCCATCGGGCTTGCGGTCCTGATCGCGCAGGCGTTCACCGCCGGCCATGACCGTGCCGGTCCGGGCATCGAGTTTCAGCTTCACCAGTCCGCCGCCCGTTTTCAGCAGCCGGATCTCGTAGATCCACTGGCGGCTGCCTTTGGCCTGTTCCAGTTCGACCTCGAGCACCTGGCCGGGCTGTTCCCGCTGCAGGCGCTCCAGCAGCACCGGAAGCGGCAGCACTTCACCTGCCTGCACTGCCTGGCGCGCGCGTTCATGGTCGCCCTTGTCGGCGCGCACGGCGAGCGGGGTCGCCATCGCGGCTGCCAGCAGCACGGCGGTGAGCGGGTGCGCAATGGTGAAGCTGTGCAGGCCGGATTTCATGGTCGCATTGTCGCGCGAATTGTCTGAACGGGAGATGAACAGGCCTTTCAGATGCGGTTCAGGGCTGCTTCCGCAGAATGGCCGCATACCAGCCTTGATAAGGAAAACAGCATGAAGTTACCCGCTCCTACAACCTGCCTCGTCCTTGGTGCGGCGATGGCTTTCGCAAGCCTGCCTGCTCAGGCAGCCGATACCTCGCCGGCGCAGCTACTGAGCCACTGGAGCGCCCAGGCCGGCGCACCGGGCAATGCCGAGCGCGGCCGGGTCTTCTTCAACGCGAAGCAGGGCGGCAACTGGTCCTGCGCTTCCTGTCATGGCACGCCACCCACGGCGCAGGGGCGGCATGCGTCCACCGGCAAATCGATTGCGCCGCTGGCGCCGGCCTTCAATCCCTTGTCGCTGACCGATGTGGCCAGGGTGGACAAGTGGTTCCGCCGCAACTGCAACGATGTGCTGAGCCGCGAATGCAGCGCCGCCGAAAAGGCCGATGTGCTGGCCTACCTGAATGGCCTGAAACCCTGAACGCAACCGGAGACCTGATCATGAACCCGACCACCCATGCTTTACGCTTCGCACGCATCGCCGCCGGCATCACTCTGGCGCTTGCCCTGACTTCAGCCACAGGCGCTGACAGCGGGCAGCAGTCGCTGGTCATGCCCAAGGCCTATGTGCAGGAATGTGCCACCTGCCATACCGCCTTCCCCGCGGGGATGCTGCCGGCGGCTTCCTGGAAACGCATCATGAACGGCCTGGACAAGCATTACGGCACCGACGCGTCGCTGGATGCGGCGACGCTGTTGCAACTGGGCGACTGGCTGCAGGCCAATGCCGCCAGCGGGCGGCGAGCCACAGCGGAACCGCCGCAGGATCGCATCACCCTGTCCGACTGGTTCGTGCGCGAGCACCGCAAGGTGGATGCCACGGTGTGGAAGCTCGCCAGCGTCAATAGCGCGTCCAACTGCGCGGCCTGCCATGGCGGGGCCGACCAGGGCCGCTTCAATGAACGCGAACTGATCTTCCCGCCCGGCCTGGATGCGCGCTACCGCCGCGCCTGGCGCGATTGAACCGATCCAATCGAATCAATCAGACGAATCAACGCAACCGACGTTCAACGCAACCGATATCAACGCATTCGAGACCAGGAGATCTTCATGCATGCGCATTCCTCATTTGAAGCCGCCGGCCCCGCTCCGGCGGCAGCCCGTGCATCCGCCAACCGGACGCTGCGCCAGCGGCTCGTCACCGACGCGCCGACGCGCATGTTCCACTGGCTGTTCGCGCTGACTTTCGTCGGCGCCTATGCCACTGCCGAGAGCGAGCACTGGCGCCTGCTGCATGTGAGTCTGGGATATGCCATGGCCGGATTGCTGGGCTTTCGCCTGCTGTACAGCCTGTTCGGCCCGCGCCAGGCGCGCGTGGGTGGGCTGTGGCGCAAGCTTGCCAGCGCACCGGCCTGGCTGAAGTCCTTTACCAGTGGCGCAGGCTTCGCCTCGGTGAACTGGCGCCAGGGGCAGAACCTGCTCATGGCGCTGGCAGTGGTCCTGCTGCTTGCGCTGGTGCTGCCGGTGGTGCTGAGCGGATACGCCACTTATAACGACTGGGGTGGCGCATTCGGCGGCGACTGGCTGGAGGACGTGCACGGGTTTTTCGGCGAGGCCATGTTGATGGTGGTGCTGGCCCATCTCGGCTTGATCGCCGGGCTGTCCTTGTTGCGTGGCCGCAATCAGGCAGCACCCATGATCAGCGGACGCAGCGAAGGCAGCGGTCCGGATCTGGTGCAGGCGAACCGCATCTGGCTGGCGGTGCTGCTGTTCATCGCGGTGATCGGCTTTGTGGCCTGGCAGTGGCAGGCCGGTCCGGAAGGGGTCGCGCCGGCAGGGGATGGAGTCGCGCAATCCATGCGCGACCAGCATGCCCGGGATGATTGAGGCGGCGGCAGTGGCCGCCACCTGCCTCAGCGGACGCGCTTCTCCAGAGCGTCCACGATGCGCTTGCGGCTGCCATCCTTGTTCATGGAGGCCAGAGCATCGGCGAGTTTCTTGAGGTCGCCCTTGTCGGTGCGCGGGCTGCAGACCAGCCACAGCGGCGTTTCACGCAGCAACATGACCATCTTCACCGGACCGGCCTTGGCCTTGTCGGCGATCTCGTTGGCGGAGTAGTAGCTGGTCACCCACAGGTCGATGTGATTGGGATCCCCGTCCTTGAGGAACAGGCGTGCCGGATTCTGTTCATCGCGCAGCACTTCGCGGATGTTGGTGACAGCGCGGCTCTTCAGGTACTCGACCTTGGCGTCCTGCACCACGCCGCCGATCTTCAGGGGACGCAGGTCGGTCACGGTCTTGAGCGGTTTGGCGAAATCGCTGCGTCCGAACACCGCCCACTTGTTGGTGAGCAGCTCACCGACCCACTGGAACTGGTTCTCGCGGTTCTCCAGTCGTGCCACCGAGAACAGGCAGGTGTCCTTGTCGGCTTGCGCCTGGCGGTAGGCGATGTCCCATTCCATGACACGGAAGCTGGCAGGGACCGAGGCACGCTTGGCCATTTCGGTCACCAGTTCGGTGGCGGCGCCGGCAGCCTTGCCGGAGGCGGCAAAGTTGAAGGGAGGATTATCCTCCGTCAGGAAATTGATGGCCTGGGCCGGTGCGGCAGCCAATACGAGGGCGCTGGCAGCGCCCAGAACGACCAGTCTGTGCAGGAATTTCAAGGGGCAAGACATTTTTCCTCCCGAGTTTCACGAACGGCTCACGATCTGCTCGTGAACGATGTTTCCAATGCAGTATTTGAGCATGGCGCTGCCGGGTGCTCAAGCTGCGTGAAGCCGGCGGGGCTGCGCCCAAGCAGGTCCGGGCGGATAATGAGAAGATCGGCAGTCGCGGCCTTTTATCCGGCTCTGGTCACCGCGTTGCCAACTCTACTCTCACATTCACATAACGGACAGCAGCTAGCATGGCTCAATATGTTTATACCATGCGCCGGGTCGGCAAAGTCGTGCCGCCCAAGCGCACCATCCTGAAGAA
>CAIPGJ010000505.1 GCA_903864555.1 uncultured Pseudomonadota bacterium
AGGGTGGTCGCGGCGCGCAGTTCGTCAGGCGTGCCGTAGAAGACCACTTCGCCGCCGCGCTCGCCGGGGCCGGGGCCCATGTCGAGGATGCGGTCGGCTTCGAACATGATCTGCGGGTCGTGCTCCACCACCACCAGCGAGTTGCCGGCGTCGCGCAGGCGATGCATCACCGCGATGACGCGGCCCATGTCACGCGGGTGCAGGCCGATGGAGGGCTCATCGAGCACGAACAGGGTGTTGACCAGCGAGGTGCCCAGCGCCGTGGTGAGGTTGATGCGCTGCACCTCGCCGCCGGAGAGCGTGCGCGACTGGCGGTCCAGTGTGAGGTAGGCGAGGCCGACTTCGCACAGGTACTTCAGCCGCGCGCGGATCTCGGTGAGCAGCAGGTCGGTGGCTTCGTCGAGCGGCGCAGGCAGGTGCAGCGTGTCCACCAGCCGCCGCACGCGCTCGATGGGCAACAGCATCAGGTCGTGCACCGTGAGGCCGGGCAGTGACTGCAGCGTGGCGTCGCTGTAATTGACACCGTGCGGCTTGAAGCGGGTGCGTGAAAAAGGGGCCAGGCTCGAATTTGAAAATTCGAGCCTGGCCCCTTTTTCCAGCACCCGATCCGCATCCTCCTTGGTCCCCAGCCGCCACAGCAGCGCCTCGGGTTTCAGCCGTGCGCCATCGCAGGTGGTGCAGGGGGTGTAGGCGCGGTACTTGGAGAGCAGCACGCGGATGTGCATCTTGTAGGCCTTGGTCTCCAGCCAGGCGAAGAAGATGCGCACGCCATACCAGGTGCCGGGCCAGGATTTCTTCCAGCTCTTCCATTCCGGTTCGCCTTCCAGCACCCAGTGGCGCTGGGCGTCGGTGAGCTCGCGCCAAGGGGTGTCGAGCGGGATGCCGGCCTTCAGCGCGCACTTGATCAGGTCATCCTGGCATTCCTTGAAGCTGGGGGTCTGCCACGGCCGCACGGCACCCTGGCGCAGGGTCTTGGCTTCGTCGGGGACGATGAGGCCGAAGTCGATGCCGATGACGCGGCCGAAGCCGCGGCAGGTTTCGCAGGCGCCCACTGGCGAGTTGAAGGAGAACAGGCTGGGCGTTGGGTCGCTGTAGTGGGTGTCGCAGTCGGCGCAGTGCAGGTCGGAGGAGTAGCGCCAGGTGGATTGCAGGGGCGCGCCATTGGATCTGCCGTTGCCCCTGGTGAAGAGGCTTGCGCCCGGCAGCGCCGGGTCGGCCCCGGCAGTGAGCGAGGAGGACAAGGGGGCGGGCGTTGCCGACGTGTAGGCACTGACCCCGGGCTCGTGCAGCGTGGGCGCAGGTGCCGCGGCACTGCCGCTCTCGCCAGCCAGCACCATTACATTCACCTTGCCCTGCCCGACGCGCAGCGCGGCTTCCAGCGCTTCGATGATGCGGGTGCGGTCGGTGGGCGACTCGCCGGCCCTGGCGACGGTGATGGCGCGCAGCCGGTCCTGCACCACTTCCAGCGTGTCCTTGCTGCGCGCATGGATGCGTGTGTAGCCCTGGGCGGCGAGCAGCTTCTCCACTTCCTCGGCCTTGAAGTTGGCCGGCACCGGCACCGGGAAGGTGATCAGCAGGCGGGTATTGCCGGCATCGCTCAGGGCCTCGCGGCGCGGCGCGCCACTTTCCAGGGTGGTATCGATGAGGGCGGCGGTGCGCGCCTGCAGGTCGTCGCAGATGGATTCGGTGGAGTCGCGTTTCACCGGCCGGCCGCAGCCGCGGCAGTGCAGGTGGGCGGCGCGCGCGTAGAGCAGCTTGATGTGGTCATTCAGCTCCGTCATGGTGCCGACGGTGGAACGCGAGGTGCGCACCGGGTTGGTCTGGTCGATGGCGATGGCCGGCGGGATGCCCTCGATGGCGTCCACCTGTGGGCGGTCCTGGCGGTCGAGGAACTGGCGCGCATAAGGGGAGAAGGTTTCGACGTAGCGGCGCTGGCCCTCGGCGTAGAGCGTGTCAAACACCAGCGAGGACTTCCCCGAGCCGGACACACCGGTGACGACGATCAGTTCGCGCGCAGGCAGGCTGACCGTGATGTTCTTGAGGTTGTTCTGGCGGGCACCACGGATGTGGATGGCGTCGTCTTGATCGTTGGACATGGACAGGTTCCGGTAGGGGGAAGCGCGGGAAAGGCCGAAAGCGGGAAAGCACCGGTCAGTCTGCCACAGGGCATTGCACTGCACAAACCGGCGAGGGGGATGCCGCAGGCAATCGGGATGCGGCTTCGGCCCTCTGGCCCATCCGCCCTGGTGTCTCCCCAAACCTGACTTGCGTCCTGACAGTGTCACGGATTTACGCAAAAGGCCGCGCGAAATCAGCAGTCCATCAACGGAATAGGTCAATCCTGTAAGCTGTTTGACGTAGATTTCCCGGCAAAGCCTGGGAAGGCGCAGATCAGCGCCCGATGACTAAAAAACCGATCGCCTGGAGGGAGGCTGCATGATCAAGTTCACTGTCAATGGCAAGCCGCGCGAAGTCGACGTGGAGCCGGAAATGCCCTTGTTGTGGGTACTGCGGGATGTGCTGGACGAAAAGGGACCCAAGTACGGCTGTGGCATCGCCCTGTGCGGCGCCTGTTCGGTGCATGTGAACGGTGAACTGGTGCGCTCATGCGCCTATCCGGTGTCGGCCGCGGCGGGCAAGCGCGTGCTCACCATCGAGGGCCTGGAGCAGGACGGCAAGCTGCATCCGGTGCAGCAGGCCTGGATAGACCACCAGGTGCCGCAATGCGGC
>CAIPGJ010000506.1 GCA_903864555.1 uncultured Pseudomonadota bacterium
GAATTCCTGCACCTTTTCGTGCTGCCGGGAGGTCGCCCTGATACTGAGAACACCTGCCTCGGGATTGGAGATGACTGCCGCAGCTTCGATGAAGCTGGGGCCCGACGGGCCCGTCGTTTGTGCAGGGAGCTGTTGCTGTGTGGCACCACCTGGGCCAGCAGCCTGAGCGGCAGGCGCTGGTGTGGGTGCAGCCTGCGCGGTCGCGCCTGCGGGAATGACCTTGTCGGTTTCCCGCAGGAGTGCCTTCACATTTTCTACCAGTGTTTTCCAGAAATTGTTTTCCGAACGATTTACAACAGAGGAGGTGGATGTGTTGCCACCACCACCGCCACCGGATCCGCCAGAGCTTGCCCCTATGTTTCCGGACACGCTGACATTACTGGTGCTGATGCGGTCCATGTTCAGGTAGTCGATCTTGTAGATGCGCAGAAAAGGCGTGTCCGGCGAGACAATGAGGTTGGGGCCGTCAAGTTCCCAGCGGACATCGGTCTGCTTGGCGATTCGCGAAAGCAACTGGGGGAGTGTCTGGTCTATCGCGTTCAGTGTGACCGTCCCGGAAATCCCGGGGTGGACGTCAACATTCAGCTTGGCATCGCGCGCGAGCGCAAAAAGCAGCTCCTGAACCCGGACATTGTTCACGACAACACTATAGGTTTCGGGTTTCTGCGTTGCCCTCGGCCTGGGCAGTATGGTGGGCATCTGGATGGGAGCCGGAATGGCACCCGCCACCGGCGCAGCTTCCGGCTGGATGTGGGTCGGCGAGGTCCTCAACACAGGCGCCGAGCAGGCGGCAAGTGAAGCGAGGACCACCGCAGTCAATAATCTATATGCCGCGCCAGCTGTCATTAGCATCATGCTGTTGCAGCCTCCCTAATAGCTACTAAACCAGTATAACAGATTAATCTAACAAATTGATTATTCTGAGGAACGACATGTGGATTATTGGCGATTCTGACTGCGCATGCGCTCAATGCTGCGGGGGTAAGGGTTCTGCGACTTCAATAACGCCGGGAGTGTTTCAATCGCAGCTTTCGATTCGCTGCTGGAAGGGAACTGCCCATAGGCAACACGATAATGCTGGTGGCCGTCGATTTTGACACTATAGACATAAAAATCGTCGATATTTGCCACTTTTGCTGCACGTTGCAGGAAATATTCAATTTTCTTTGCGTCTTCGACCTTTGTTGTAAGTAACTGAACTGAATGATGTCCAGGTGGGGCTTGCTCTAGCCATTCCTGCGTGTATTTAAGTCGTGCAGCGGCAAGTTTTCCCAGGGTCGCCGGCGGGACAGCAGTCTTCTCCGGTGTGGGGGACGCCTGCACCGGAGATTGCAACGAGGAAGTGGCTCTCTGCGGGGTGACACTTTGAGGTGGTGGGGTTGTTTCTGTCGTTTGCTGGGGGGCAGAATTTTCCGGCGCTTTGGTTTGCGAGGCGGATCCAGGGCTTGTTGGGCCGGCGACCGTGGTGGTTTGCGCTATGGCGGGGTCTCGCGGTGTCGGAGACACCTGGGGTGGCGTTGTTGGATCGCGTGAACCAGCCAGCCAGTGCATTCCCCATCCAATGATTGCACCCAGGCACAGCGTTCCAGCGAGAAGGTATTTCTGACGATTCGGCTGGGGAACGAAAAAGTCGGAGTCGCGAATGGCTGCCTTGGCCTCCTTCTCGGTGACGCCATGGGTATTGCCTGCAAATGCAGCCAGTAAGGACTTGTCGGCAAGAATGTTGATCCGACGCGTCAAGCCTTGGGATGATTTCGAGATGAGTCTGATGGCTGCTGCAGAAAATACCTTGGGGCCTTTGTATCCGGCAGCACGCATCCTGAAGTCGACATAGCTCTCCACATCGTCCCTGACCATGGGCTCCAGGATGAAACTGTGTGTTATGCGCTCCTTGAGTTGGCGCATGTCCAGGCTCCCGAGAATCTCGTTCAGTTCCGGCTGCCCGAACAACACTATCTGCAACAGCTTGTGTCGTCCCGTTTCCAGGTTGGAGAGCAGCCTGATTTCCTCCAGGGTGTCTTTGGGCATGGCGTGAGCTTCGTCTATCAGCACCACGACCCGCCGACCGGCAGCGAACAGGCTGATCAGGTGCTCCTGCAACTGGCGCAACAGGCGCGTCTCGCGTTCGGCGCCCAGTCCGAGTTTGAGCTCGTCGGCGATTGCATAAAGAATCTCCTGGCGCGAAAGGGATGGGTTCGCGAGGTAGATCGTTTCTATGCTGTTCGGCAGGCGATCCATCAGGACCCGGCACAGCATGGTTTTTCCGCTGCCGACTTCACCTGACACCTTGACTATGCCCTCGTCATGAGTGATGGCATACATCAGGGCGTCAAGAGTCGCCCCCCGGCTTGCGCCCGCGAAAAAAAAGTCGGTATGCGGGGTGATCCGGAATGGCGGTTCGGTCAGCCCAAAATGGCTCAGGTACACAGTGCCCTGCCCTTGTGGTTCGTCCCTGACGGGCGGTTGCTCATTCTTGCTGCTGCTTCTGCAGCGATTCCATCCTTGAGTACAACGTTGTCCGGTTGATTCCGAGCATCTTCGCCGCTTGGCTGACATTCCCCCGGGTCAACTTCATGGCTGCATCGATATAGCCCTGCTCCCAGGCCTTGAGCATATTGTCGAGGTTGAAATTCCGTTCTCTTTCGAGGTGACGTCTGGCCTGTCCGGCCAGTGTTTCCGGATCGGTAGGGGGGACGGGATTGCTTTCGGCAGGTGCCATCGCCAGGTCAAACTCCGGCTCCAATTCCTGCGTGGAGAGCTTCTGGCCGGCGTACTTCGTCGTGAGTCGGATGACGATATTGCGCAATTCGCGGACGTTGCCCGGGAAGCGATAGGTTCGCCAGGCAGCATTGGCCGATTCATCCAGGGAAAATGGTGCCAGCTTGGCTTGCTCTGCGTAGAAGCGACAATAGTGGTCCAGCAACTGCAGTTTATCGTCCTCCATGTCGCGCAGAGGTGGGACCTCAATGGTGAAGACCGACAGGCGGTGATAGAGATCGGCCCTGAAATTGCCTTTGCGAATTTCGCTGCGCAGGTCCCGATTGGTTGCGGCAATGACACGTGCCCGAGAGAAGCGCTGCTGGGTTTCGCCGACACGTTGAAACTCGCCATTTTCCAGGACACGCAGTAGTTTTGCCTGGAGCTCCAATGGCAGCTCCCCGATTTCATCCAGAAAAAGTGTGCCATCGCTGGCATCTTCAAAGTAGCCTGACTTGTTCTGGACGGCTCCGGTGAAAGCCCCCTTCACGTAGCCAAACAGGGTCGGTTCCACCAGCGTGGGGGCGATTGCTGCGCAATTGAGGGCAAACCACGGTTTGCCGTTACGCCATGAAAGGCGATGGAGCAGATTGGCGACCACTTCCTTTCCGCTTCCGGATTCACCTTCAATAAGCGCCGGAAAGGGGGAGTCGGCATACTGGCTGATCTGGCTTTTGAGCTTCTGGAGCGCAGGACTTTTTCCGACTAGTGGGTCGGATTCTGCTGCTTTGCCACCAGAAATCTCGGCTGCGCGAAATTGCAGGGCGTGCAGCAGCGTCTTCTTTAGGTGGTCCGGATCACAGGGTTTCGCCACAAATTCGGCAGCGCCAAGCGCCCTCGCGTGGCGGGCATTCGCTGCGTCATTCTGACCGGAAAGCACGAGGATCTTCATGGCCGGGGAATGGGCCAGCAAATCCTGTATCAGAGCGAATCCTTCGTCGGGGCGGTGAGGTGAAGGGGGGAGTCCGAGATCAACGAGAGCAAGCTGTGGTGCTTCATCCAGTTGGCGCAACAGACTGATGGCATGTGCTCTGGAGTCACTGACCGTGACTTCGAAATCGCGTCCAAGTGCGTACGCGAGCGTGTCGGTAATCAACTGATCGTCGTCAACAATCAGCAAACTCGGTTTGTCAGCCATCTGATCCTATGCACCTTAAGAATGCCTGCTCCAGGTTCACATCCCCGAACATTCGGGAAAGCTGCCGGGGTTGGCCGGAGAAGGCAATTTGCCCACGATGCAACACCAGCACATGGTCGCAGATTTCTTCGATATCTGCGAGGGAATGCGATGTGAAAAAAAGCGTTCTTCCATCTTTCTTCAAGTCGCTGAATACGTTTTTTACCTGTGCGCGGGCATGGGGGTCGAGGCCACTCATTGGTTCGTCCAGAACCATCAGTTCACGACTCAAGATCATGCAGGCTGCCAAGCCCAGTTTTTGAGTCATGCCCTTTGAGAGCAGCCGTACCGGGCGGTCAAGTGCTTCCTTATCCAGGCCAAACTGCAATGCAGACTGCTCGGCTGATGTTTTTTGTACTGCGATTCCAGCGACTGACTGCATGAACCGGAGGAACTCCCGCCCGGAAAGGTAGTGTGGCGGGATGAAACGTTCCGGAAGATAGGCGAGCCTTTGGCGCGAACTAGCAGCACTGTGCGGCACTCCGAAGATATCTATCTTCCCGCTATCCACACTGCAAAAGTCCAGGAGGCACTTGATTATGGTGGTTTTTCCGGCACCGTTCACCCCGACAAGGCCAACGGTGGTGCCGGGTTCGACCTGGAAGGCAACATTCTGCAGGACGCCGGCCTTGCCGAAGCGTTTGCATATTCCCTGGAAGGCAATTACGGCAGGTCGGTCGGACGGTGCATCAATCATGGCGGGCATGGTATTCGTCATTCGAGCGCATCATAGCAACAAGGGAGTCCAAGCGCCCGAACTGGCGGGTTTTTCCTTCGTAATCCGCGGGTTCTGGGCTACAATCTGCAGCTTTTTTCGGGGCAAATTGATTGTGCCCCCGACGCATGGCGAAAACCGTGGCCGATCTGGTTGAAGTTAGCAATGTGACCTTTGCATACGACCGCAGCACGAGCGTGCTACGGGGTATCAACATGAGCATTCCACGCGGAAAACTGGTTGCGATAATGGGCGGCAGTGGCTGTGGCAAAACCACACTGCTGCGGTTGATTGGCGGGGCTCTTCAACCTAGTCAGGGTGAGGTACGCGTGGCAGGCCAGGCTATCAGTCACCTGAGTGACCCGGAGTTGTTCCGTTTGAGGCGGCGCATGGGGATGCTCTTCCAGTTCGGCGCCTTGTTCACCGACATGTCAGTTCTGGACAATGTGGCTTTCCAGATGAGAGAGCATACCGATCTTCCGGAGACGATGATCAGGGATCTCGCGTTGATGAAGCTGCAGGCAGTTGGCTTGCGTGGCGCAGCCAGGCTGATGCCGTCAGAACTTTCTGGTGGGATGGCACGACGCGTTGCGCTGGCCCGTTCAGTTGCCCTGGACCCCATGCTCATGCTCTATGACGAGCCTTTTACAGGACTGGATCCGCTCTCCCTGGGCGTCATTGCATCGCTCATTCGGAGGTTAAACGAGGTGCTGGGATCAACTTCCATCATCGTTACCCATGATGTGACCGAGGCGCTGGACCTTGTGGATTATGTGTATTTCATGTCAGCCGGTAGAGTTGTGGCCGAAGGGACGCC
>CAIPGJ010000507.1 GCA_903864555.1 uncultured Pseudomonadota bacterium
CCATGCCGAAGTCTCGTTGGTGTCGAAGATGGCTGACAACCCGCAGCAGGTGCTCGACTTCCTGAATGACCTTGCCGACAGGGCCCTCCCCTTTGCCCGGCGCGACTTTGACGAGCTGCGTGCCTTTGCAGCCGGCGAACTGGGCCTGGATGACATGCAGGCCTGGGACATGGGTTATGTCTCGGAAAAGCTGCGGGTGAAGCGCTACGCTTTTTCCGACAACGAGGTGAAACAGTATTTCCCCGAGCCACGGGTTCTGCAGGGCCTGTTCCGGGCAGCCGAGGCTTTGTATGAGGTCCGCATCAGCGAAGACCAGGCCGAAACCTGGGACCCTGCGGTGCGCTTCTATCGCATCGCCCAACCCGATGGCACGCTGGTGGGGCAGTTCTACCTGGACCTCTATGCCAGGGAAACCAAGCGCGGCGGTGCCTGGATGGACGAGGCCCTGACACGGCGGCGCCAGCGCGGCAGCGTGCAAGCCCCGGTGGCCTACCTGGTATGCAACTTCCCTTCACCCGTGGGGGGCAAACCGGCCCTGTTCACCCACGATGAAGTGAGCACCCTTTTTCATGAGTTCGGCCACGGACTGCACCACATGCTCACCCGGGTCGACTTCATCGGGGTTTCGGGCATCCGTGGGGTGGAATGGGATGCGGTGGAACTGCCCAGCCAGTTCATGGAGAACTTCTGCTGGGAATGGGAAGTGATCGCGGGCATGAGCGCACACGTCGATACCAGCGAAGCGCTGCCGCGCAGCTTGTTCGACAAGATGATCGCGGCGCGGAACTTCCAGTCCGGCATGCAGGCCGTGCGGCAGATCGAGTTTTCGCTGTTCGACATGCACCTGCATCACGACTTCGAGCCCGAAGGCATGGCCCGCGGCGTCAAGACGCCCTTGCAGTTGCTGGATGAAATACGCGCGCGCGTCGCGGTGGTCTCGCCGCCTGCCTGGAGCCGCTTTCCCAACAGCTTTTCCCACATCTTTTCCGGCGGCTACAGTGCCGGCTACTACAGCTACAAGTGGGCCGAGGTGCTGTCTGCCGATGCCTATAGTGCATTCGAGGAGCAGCGCGATGCGAAGGGCGGGCCCGTGCTTGACGCCCAGATGGGTTCGCGCTTCCGCGATGAAATCCTTGCAGTGGGTGGAAGCCGCCCGGCGATGGAGTCCTTCAAGGCCTTTCGTGGACGCGAGCCGCGCATCGATGCCCTGCTGAGGCACAGTGGTATGATCGCCGCGTGATTGCATCGCCGGAGAGCCCTACATGCGAGGACACCTAGCGTTTGCTGTTGTAACCATCCTGGCGGCCTACGGCCTGCAACCTGCAGCCGCCCAGCAGATGTATCGCTGGGTCGACAAGGATGGACGCGTCACCTACTCCCAAAACCCGCCGCCCGCAGGCGCTGCAAAGAGCGTGCAGCAAAAGCGCCTCAGCAGCAGCGTGATCGAAGCGTCCGACCTGCCCTATGCGGCGCAGGTCGCCGTGCGCAATTTCCCCGTGATCCTGCACACATCGCCGGACTGCGGTGCCGGATGTGCCAGCGCACGTGATTCCCTGAAGACACGCGGCATACCCTACCGGGAAGTCGTAGCCAGCGATGAACCCAGCATCGAAGCCCTGCGCAAGCTGACCGTGGCGATCCAGGTGCCCGTACTCCAGGTAGGCAACGAGCTGGTCAAGGGCTTCGAGGCAGGCGGCTGGAAAACGGCGCTCGATCAAGCCGCTTACCCGGCCAGCATCCCCGCCTCAGCACGGCGGCCAGAGCCACGGATACAACGCAATCTGCCG
>CAIPGJ010000508.1 GCA_903864555.1 uncultured Pseudomonadota bacterium
AGTCGAGGCTGATCACCACCGGCACCGTGGGGCCGACCACGGCACGCACGCGGCGCAGCAGTTCGCCTTCACCATCCTCGAAGTCCGCCGCGCACATGGCGCCATGCAGGTCGAGGTAAACGCCATCCACAGGCAGCGCCACGGACAGGCGGCCGATCAGTTCGCCGGCGATGCGCTCGTAGGCATCACTGGTGACCAGGCCGGCGGCACCGCCGCTGGTCCACAACAGGGGCACCAGCTCATGGCGGTCCCCCATGGTTTCGAGGAAGCCCGACATGCCGAAGGACTTGTGCGGCAAATTGCGCAGCACTTCCTCCCCGCGCGCCAGCGGTGGACGGTCGCCGATGCCGGCGAATACGGTGAAATCGGTGTGCGGCTCGACGAAACAATTGGTCTCGTGCTGAAAACCGCCGATGGCGATGCGTGCCATGGGTCTCTCCTTGTTCTGTCGTTCTGTTACTTCTGTTGTTCTTGGGTGCTGACAAGGCATGGCGACCCTGATGCGGGCCCCCTGCCCTGTGCTCAAGTCAATGCACGGGTGGCTGTCACTCCGGCTCGATGCCGGCCAGCTTCGCCAGCCGGGTCCAGCGCGGCTCTTCGCTCTTCACGTAGGCGTCGGCCTCTTCCGGCGTCATGTTGAGCGGCCGTCCGGATTCCTCGCTCTTGGCGATGAAGGCGGGCTGCCTGAACACATCGGTGAAATGCTTGTGCAGCAGATGCACGATGGGGCGTGGCGTCTTGGCTGGTGCGAAATAGCCGTTGAAAGTGCCCAGCACCACATCGGGCAGGGTCGCGGCCAGGGTGGGCACACCGGGCAGGCTGTTCAGCGGCACCGGCGAGCTCACCGCCATCACCGTGGTCTGGCCCGACTTCAGCATGGGCACCGACAGCGACACATTGTGGAAGGCCGCGCCCAGCCGCCCGCCGATCACGTCGGTGAGCATCACCCCGGAGTTGTTGTAGCGCACATAGGTGTGGCCGGTCTTCGCTGCAGTGTCCACCATCTTGCTGAGGATCTCGGTGGTGGACCCGGCGCCGCCGATGGAATTCTTCGCCGGCACCCGCTTCATCTTCTCGACGAATTGCGCCAGCGTGCTGCCCTTCTCCTCGGGGCTGGCCAGCAGCGTGAAGTACACCTCCTGGTAGAGGATCACCGCCGCCAGGTCGTTGACCGGGTCGTAGGGCACGCTCTTGAACAGCGCGCGCGCCGCCGCGGTGGCGCTGCTCGCGGCAAACAACAGCGTGTAGCCATCCGGGGCTGCCTTCGCCACATAGGTGGCCCCGACGATGCTGTTGCCGCCCGGCCGCGCCTCGACGATGATGGGCTGGCCGATGCGCGGCTCGGTCTCCTTGGCCACTTCGCGCGCGAGGATGGCCGCGGCACTGCCTGCAGCAAAGGGGATGACCAGGCGGATGGGCTTGGACGGATAGCGGTCCTGGGCATGGGCCGGCAGCGCCGTGGCCAGCACCAGGGCACCAGCCAGCGCCATGCCAGGAAGCGTCAATGCACGAAGGGTCAATGCGCGATGCATGGCGTGCGCCTGACAG
>CAIPGJ010000509.1 GCA_903864555.1 uncultured Pseudomonadota bacterium
CACTTCGACGAACTGCTTCGAGATGGCCTGGGCGGCGGCGCCATCCAGGGTGCGGTTGAGCGCAATGATGCCGCCGAAGGCCGAGGTCGGGTCGGTCTTGAAGGCCTTGCTGTAGGCCTCGAGCGGGTCGGCGCCGACGGCCACGCCGCAGGGATTGGCGTGTTTGACGATGACGCAGGCCGCGGGTCCCATGCTGCTGTCGAAGCTCTTCACGCACTCCCAGGCGGCATCGGAGTCGGCGATATTGTTGTAGGACAGTTCCTTGCCCTGCAGTTGCCTGGCCGTGACGAGCGACCCGGGAGCCGGATGCAGGTCGCGGTAGAACGCTGCCTGCTGGTGCGGATTCTCGCCGTAGCGCAGGTCCTGCAGCTTGAGGAAGCGGCCATTGGCCTGGCCGGAGAACAGTGCATGGCTGCCGTCGGGCTGGATGCCGGAGAGGTAGTCGCTGATCGCGCCATCGTAATTGGAGATGCGGTTGAATGCGGCCACTGCGAGGGAGAATCGCGTGGCATCGCACAGGCCACCGTCACGCTCGATCTCGGCCAGCACGCCGGCATACTGGGATGCATCGGTGAGCACGCCCACGCCCTTCCAGTTCTTGGCCGCGGAACGCACCATGGCCGGCCCGCCGATGTCGATGTTCTCGATGGCGTCTTCCAGAGTGCAACCGGGTTTGGCCACCGTGGCTTCGAAGGGGTAGAGGTTGACCACCAGCAGGTCGATGCCGCTGATGCCATGCTGGTCGATGGCGGCCATGTGTTCGGGCAGGTCGCGCCGGGCCAGCAGGCCGCCATGGATTTTCGGGTGCAGCGTTTTCACGCGGCCGTCGAGCATTTCCGGAAAACCGGTGTGGTCAGCCACTTCGGTGACGGCAATGCCGTTGTCGGCCAGCATCTTTGCCGTGCCGCCCGTGGAAAGGATGCGGATGTCGAGTCTGGCCAGGCCCCTGGCAAGGTCGAGCAGGCCGGTCTTGTCGGAGACGCTGATGAGTGCCTGGCGGATTTTCATGTTCAGATCTTGATCTTCAGCGACTGCATTTTCTTGCGCAGCGTGTTGCGGTTGATGCCGAGCATTTCGGCGGCGACAGTCTGGTTGCCCTCGGCCTGGTCGAGCACGACCTCCAGCAGCGGGCGCTCGACATTGCGGATCACCATGTCGTACACGGAGCGCGGCTTCTCTCCGTCGAGGTCCTTGAAGTACTTGTCCAGTGAGCGCCGTACGCAATCGGCGATCTCGTTGGTTTGTCTTGTGCTCATGCAGCGAGTTCCATTTCAGTCTCCTCGACGTAACGCAGCCGCCGGTCATGGCTGGCGAGTTCTTCGAAGAAGCGGTTGACCGCCAGCAACTGCTCCTCGCAGCTGCCCAGGGTGTTCATGTGGTGCCGGAAGGCGGCCGACCCGGCCAGCCCCTTGGTGTACCAGGAGATGTGCTTGCGTGCGACCTTGACCCCGCGATCGCTGCCGTAGAAGGTATGCAGGTCGTGCAGGTGGCCGATCAGCACGGTGTGGATTTCGGTGACCAGCGGCGGCGGCAGCGTGTCACCGGTCACCAGGAAGTGCTCGATCTCGCGAAAGATCCAGGGCCTGCCCTGGGCCGCGCGCCCGATCATGACGCCGTCGGCGCCGGTGTAGTCCAGCACGAACTTAGCCTGCTGCGGCGTGGTGATGTCGCCGTTGGCGATCACCGGCAGGCGGGTACTCGCCTTCACTTCACGGATGGTGTCGTATTCGGCATGGCCGCTGTAGCCGCAGGCGCGGGTGCGACCATGGATTGACAGCAGCTGGATGCCGATGTCCTCGGCGATCCTGGCCACGGCGAGGGCGTTGCGGTTCTGCTTGTCCCAGCCGGTGCGAAACTTCAGCGTCACCGGCACATCGACGGCCCTGACCACGGCTTCCAGGATGCGCGCCACCAGGGGTTCGTCGCGCAACAGCGCGGAGCCGGCGTGGGTATTGCACACCTTCTTGGCCGGGCAGCCCATGTTGATGTCGATGATCTGCGCGCCCTCATCGACGTTGTAGCGCGCGGCATTGGCCATCATGGCCGGATCGGCACCGGCGATCTGCACCGAGATGGGATCGACTTCGCCATCATGATTGGCGCGCCGGCGCGTCTTCTCGCTGCCCCACAGCAGTGAATTGGAGGCCACCATTTCGGACACGGCGAGGCCGGCGCCGAATTGCTTGCACAGTTGCCGGAAGGGCCTGTCCGTGACCCCTGCCATCGGTGCGACAAATAGATTGTTGCGCAGCACGTGCGTACCGATTTGCATGGACAGGCGAAGGGGATCAGGAGGAAAGCGGGGGAGCAATTCTATACCCAATCCCCACGTGCATGACAGGGCGTGTGCACAAATTTTACGCAACGCGGTGGTGCTCGGGGAAGAGCGTTATTGCCGCAGATTTTTTTCTCGATCAGCGATGTGCCGGTATCGCCGGCCAGGCGCAGCGGGCCTTCATTTCACCGTCAACGTCAGGAGAGGCCGCTTGTTGCGATGCGATGCGTGTGCCGCGTCAGGGCAATGCACGAGCGCCGAACATCATGCGGCGCGACAGCAGGCGGCGTGCCGGAGGCACCATGTCCAAAAAGGCCAGCGCTGCGCCGCGCAAGCTCGCAGCCAGCGGCAGGTCCAGCGAGAATGCTGCGATCAGTCCGTCGGTCAGCCTGACCATGGCCATGCGATCCAGCCTGCGTCGCCGCGCGTAGGCGGCGGCAAAGGCGTCGCTGCCTGGCAGCGGCAACTCCGGCTTCACGCCGCTGGCGGCATCCACGACAAGCTCCGCTAGTTCCCAGGCATCGCGCAGGCCGAGGTTGAGGCCTTGTCCGGCCACCGGATGCAGCGTCTGCGCAGCGTTGCCGATGGGAATGATGCGTGGACCGGGGATCTCCCGGCGGTATTTGAGTGCCAGCGGGAAGGCTGCACGCGGACCCACGCTGCGAAACCGTCCCAGCCGGCCGCCGAATGCCGTCTGTGCAGCGGCGATGAACGCTGCATCATCCAGCGCCATCAATTCCGCGGCGCGCTCGGTGCCTGCCGTCCACACCAGCGCGTGACCGTTGCGATGCGGCAACAAGGCCAGCGGACCCTGGGTCGAGAATCGTTCCCAGGCAGTGTTGCCGTGCGCCTGTTCGGCCTGCAGGTCGCAGACGATGGCGCTCTGGCCATAGGACTTGACCGTTTCACGGCCGGCTTCGTCGCCGGCACCGTCGGCCAGCACCAGCAGCTTGCCCTGAAACTGTTCTCCCTTGCATTCCACGGTGATGCCGTCGGCCGTGGGGTGCCATGCGTTGGCCTGGCCGATATGCCGGTGCAGGCCGTGACCTGATCCCTCAGCCGCTTCGAGCCTGCTGACGATGTCCCGATAGCCGGCGACATAACCGAGCGCCTCGATGCCATGGTCCTCTGCAGTGATGAGGGTGCGGCCAAAAGCCTTTTGCTGCGAGACATGGATGCGGGTGATGGGCGTGACCGGCAGCGTGTCCCAGCAGCCCATGCGCTGCAGGATCAGTCGTGAACCCCAGGACAGTGCGATGGGCCGGTCTGCGCCTGTCGCCGGCCCGCCGATGTGCAGCACGCGCAGGCTGTCCTCCGGCAGTCCGTCGCGCATCAGCACCTGCAGGGCGTGGGCGAGGGCCATGCCGACCGGCCCACTGCCGGCAATGATGATGTCAAAAGGCCCGGCCATCAGCCTGTCGTGCCCCGGCCCACTAAGGCTTCCAGTTCGGCCACTGACTTGGGCGTGGCAGAAGTGATGACCTCGCAGCCCGTGTCCGTGACCACGACGTCATCCTCGATGCGCACACCGATGTTCCAGTACTGCTCCGGAACCTTGTCGTCGGGGCGGATGTAGCAGCCGGGTTCGACCGTCAGCACCATGCCTGGCTCCAGCAGTCGCCAGTCGCCGGCACACTTGTAGTCGCCCGCATCATGCACGTCCAGTCCCAGCCAGTGGCCGGTGCGGTGCATGTAGAAGCGCCGGTAGTCCTCGCTCTCGATGACGCTGTCGGCCGTGCCCTGGCACAGCCCCAGGCGCACGAAGCCTTCGGCCAGGGTATGCACCGCGGCGTCGTGCGGCGCATTCCAGCTACCGCCTGGGCGGGTGGCGGCGATGGCTGCAGTCTGCGCATCCAGCACCAGTTCGTAGATCTCGCGCTGTGCCTTGCTGAAGCGGCCGCTAACCGGAAAGGTGCGCGTGATGTCCGAGGCATAGCCGTCCAGCTCGCAGCCGGCATCGATGAGCAGCAGGTCGCCGTCCTTGAGGCGCTGGTTGTTCTCGCGGTAGTGCAGCACGCAGGCATTGGCGCCGCCGGCCACGATGGGCCAGTAGGCCGGGAACTGCGCGCCGCGCCGGCGGAAGCGGTACAGCAGCTCGGCCTCGATTTCGTACTCCATGCTGCCCGGGCGCGTGGCGCGCATGGCCGCGATGTGGGCTTCTGCGGAAATGTCGGCGGCGCTGCGCATGGTGGCCATCTCGATGGCGTCCTTGCGCAGGCGCATCTCGTCCAGCAGGGTGCGCACGTCGTGGATGGCGGACGGTGCCGTCACGCCGGCGCGCGACTGTTCGCGCACGCGATTGAGCCATCCGAGGATGCGTGCATCCCAGGCGCTGTCGGCGCCCGGTGCATAGTAGACGGCTGGCTGGTTGGCCAGCAGCGTCGGGGCGATTTCATCCAGGCTGGCAATGGAATGGGCCTCGTCGAAGCCGTAGCGTTCGCGGGCGGCATCGGGCCCGTGGCGGAAACCCTCCCACAGCTCGCGCTCCGGGTGCTTGTCACGGCAGAACAGGACGGACCTGGGCGATTCCCCGGCGATCAGGAACAGCACCGCTTCGGGCTCGCCGAAGCCGCTGAGGTGATAGAAGTAGCTGTCGAAGCGGTACAGGTAATCGCTGTCGCGGTTACGCAGGCGTTCGGGGGCCGTGGGGATGATGGCGACGCCCTGCTGCATGCTGCGCAGCAATTGGGCGCGTCGCGGGGCAAAGATCGAGGCGGGGGAGGGCAGGGCGGCATTCATCCGGAAGGGTTCTGCAGGGAGGGTGGTGCATTGTCATGCCGCGCGGGCCGCTGGGCAAGTCGCCTGACCGGCGCATCAGCGTGATGATCGGTGCTTACCCGGCTGAATTCAGTGCGGACAGGCGTTCCGGTGTGCCCACATCATGCCATTGGCCGGCATGCAATTCACCACTTACTTTATTTCGATCCATGGCCGAGCGCAACAGTGGCGCCAGCGGTGCTTTCACGCCGGGCGCCAGGCCGGCAAACAGGGCTTTGCTGTAGAGTCCGATGCCGGCGAAGGTATGCCGCCCCGCCGTCGGGCCGCTGGCGGCGAGCCGGCCGGCGGTCAAGCAGAAATCGCCAGCGGGATGGTGCGGCGGGTTGGGCACCATGACCAAATGGGCGAGATCGGCTCCGAGGGTGCGTCGCGTCAGGCCGGAAAAATCGTAATCGCAATACAGATCGCCATTCACGGCGATGAAGGCCTGGTCGCCCAGCAGCGACAGCGCCTGGACGATGCCGCCTGCCGTCTCCAGCGCACTGCCCTCGGGCGAATAGGCGATGTGCACGCCCAGGCAGGCGCCATCCCCGAGTGACTGCTCGATCAGGCCACCCAGGTGGGCGTGGTTGATGACCAGTTCGCGTATGCCGGCTGCGGCCAGTGCCGCGACGGTCCATTCGATCATGGGCCGGCCTTTCACTTCGAGCAGGGGTTTGGGCAGGTGGTCGGTCAGCGGGCGCATGCGCTCGCCGCGACCGGCTGCCAGGATCATCGCTTTCATGGAAAGGCTAGTGTCCTGAATCGCTAATTCGATGAAGAAAAAGACCGACAATCGCCGCCATACGGATACGGCCTTGCAAATGCTCGCAAGGGGGTCAATCTTGCTCCGCTTTGTGCCTTCTTTGGCACCGATTTCGGCCTTTTTCGCGATCCAGGATCAGGTCTCGGTACAGAATCATATTCAACGAACTAAGAAAGGACTGAACAAGTGGGCTAAGCCCTCTTGTCTATCCGCCACTTCAGAGGAAACATTTGAACGACAGTCCTCGATTCGAGACTTGATCCGTGTTTCCCTAACCAATCAGGACACTAGAAGGTAAAGCCGGAGCGGGTGTCCTGCGGCGACAGGGTGTCCAGCAGGGCGCCCAGCGGCCCGAGCAGGCGGTAGCGCTCGCAGGTCTTGCGCAGATAGTGCATCACCAGTGGCTGGTCCTTGAGGTAGGCCTGCTTGCCATCGCGGTGGCATAGCCGGGCAAAGATGCCCAGCACTTTCAGCTGGCGCTGGGCGCCCATCCATTCGAAGTCCCGGTAGAACGCGCCGAAATCGGCATCCACCGGCAGGCCTGCCGCGCGCGCCTTTTCCCAGTAGCGCACGCACCAGTCAATCACCTGGGCCTCGGGCCAGGCGATGTAGGCATCGCGCAGCAATGACACCAGGTCATAGGTGATGGGGCCGTAGACGGCATCCTGAAAGTCGAGGATGCCCGGACCCGGCTCGGTCACCATGAGATTGCGGGAATGGTAGTCGCGATGCACATAGACTGCCGGCTGCGCCAGGTTGTTCTCCAGGATGGCATCGAAAGCCGCGCGCAGGCAGGCCTGCTGGGCCTGATCCAGGGTGACACCAAGCTGCCGGCCGATGTACCACTCGGGAAACAGCTGCAGTTCGCGCTCCAGCAAGGGGCGGTCGTAGGCGGGCAGCACGCCGGGGCGACTGGCTTTCTGGATCGCCACCAGCGCGTCGATGGCATTGAGGTACAGGCGGTCGGCCTGCTCCGGTTGCTGCAGCGCGCTCAGATAGGTGGTGTTCCCCAGGTCCGACAGCAGCAGGAAACCGTTCTCCACGTCCGGCCGGATGATCTGCGGGACATTCACGCCGGCCTCGGCCAGCAGGGTGGCGACGCTCACGAAGGGGCGGCTGTCTTCCTTGTCGGGCGGGGCATCCATGACGATGAGCGTGGCGCGACCGTCCGGTTCGGGCCTGGCCAGCTGCACACGAAAGTAACGCCGGAAACTGGCGTCGTTGGAGGCTGGCACCAGGGACCAGGCATCATGACCCAGGCTGGTGCGCAACCATGCCTGCAGTTGCACCAATCGCGGGTCCGGGGATGGTTCGATGGCTACAGTCACACTGCCTTGCACGGGGATGGTTGCTGCGGGGCGCGTGCGCTTGCGAAAAAACAGGCTTCGCAGGCAGCAGGCGTTTGCCTAAGTCGGTGATTTGTGAGATTTTAGCACCCGGCTTTTCCTCAATTATCCCTA
>CAIPGJ010000510.1 GCA_903864555.1 uncultured Pseudomonadota bacterium
GAAGTCACTTCCCCGGAATTCGGCGAAGAGCCTTTGACAAGGGGGTAAAACCATGTCTGCCCAGGCCATCGCCAGTGCTGCCCCCGGAAATTGGTGAAGACCCGAACTAAGGGGCCCGTGCCACCTTCTTCGCAACCCGTTTCGTTTTCGTCTTGTAAGCGGGGCGCGGCTGATGCGCCTCGTTGCGACGCGCGAGCTGCAAGCGGGGGCGTCGCCATTCGGCAAATGTGCGCTCTGCAAGCGTGCCTGCAGCAAGGGCCAGATACTGTGGAAACAACTCCACATCATCGGCCTCCAGCACGGCTCCATTCAGCTCAATGAAGGTTTCGCAGCAGACGGCTGCTGTGCGCTTGTTGCCATCCACAAAAGGATGGTTCCGCGCCAGGCCGTAGGCCAGCGCTGCAGCCAGGTCGGCAATATCCGGCGGCGGCTCGCCATAGGCCAGTAACTGTTGCGGGCGCGCCATGGCGGATTCAAGCAGGCCTTCATCGCGCAATGCCGCATCGCCACCATGTTCAGCGATCTGTCGTGCATGAATGGCAAGAACCAGCATTTTCCCGAGCCAGATGATCATGCCTCACCTCACTCGGCCAGTTTGCGCAGCAAAGTGCGACGCTTGCGCATGATCCCCTCGGCCACCTCCATCTGCGCGGCCAGGGTCGGATCAAACGGACTCAGCTTGATGCCATCGGGCAGTTCAGTGACGTGCAGCGCGTCGCCTTTTTCAAGACGCAACCGCGCCAGCAATTCCTTGGGCAAAATGATGCCGGCGGAGTTGCCGACGGTGGTGATCTTGATTTTCATGGGCATGGCTCCTGTGGATCAAATTATAACGTTCGTAATTACAGGCTGCAAACCTGCAGTCGTCCGCCATATCATCAGTGCCTAGTCAGGAGAAATCGAATGCCGGATATGGAGAATCCCGAAGAAGTCCCATTGCCCGAGTGGAGCGAGGCCGCGCTGCAGGCCATGTCACCGGGCGAATTGATCGACTGCCTCATCGCCAGTGATGCCCAGGTGCCAAGCAGCTTGATCGAAGCCTGCGCCAGCCGCGGCAGCGACATGGTCGAGGCGCTGCGCAAGCACCTGGATGTGCCCTGGGAAGATGACGTGACCGCTGGGGAATACTGGCTGCGGCTGCATGCCTGCATGATCCTCGGACGGATGCCGGAGGAGGGTGCCGGGTTTTTCCTCAACGACTGCATACGTCGCATGTCCGGAAAGGAGGATTCTGACCTGCTGGATTGGTTCGCCGGTCGGTGGCAGGCCTTGTACGCCAACAAACCGGCCACTGTGCTCACGGGCCTGCGCGAGTTTGCCGTCGACCGGACCGCGAACTGGTATGGCCGCGTCGGTGCGATAGAGGCGCTGCTGGTTCTGGCCCGCCACCATGGTGCACCGGCTCTGGAAACGGCGCTGGAATGGGCCGCCGGCATCGCAGGCGACGAGGCCGAAGACTGGGATTTACGCATCTCCGTGGCCGACCTGCTGCTCGACCATCCGCGGGCTTCGTACCGGCCCTTGCTGGAAGCCATGGCCACGGGGCCAAACTCGACATCGTTCTTCTTTGACATGGACGAGATTGCCAAGGTTTATGCGCGGCAGCGGGATGCGCTGCCGCGGGAGCGTTCAGCAGACCCCTGGTCATTCTATGCACCTGAAAAGGTCCGCGAGCGGCAGCAGGAACGGGCGCAGGCCGATGAGCAGGCCGATGAGCAGGCAGACGGGAATGTGGAGGATGAATTCGATGATGAGTTCGAAATGGGATCGTATCCACTGCCGTATGTGCGCGATGAGCCCAAGATCGGCCGCAACGATCCCTGCCCGTGCGGCAGCGGCAGGAAGTTCAAGAAGTGCTGCCTGGACAAGCCAGGCTTGCTGTCCCCCTCTCCCTGATACATTGTCGTTCCAACCAACCAACAGGTGCCGCCATGAAGCAGCCCGTGATACTGGAAGTCTTCACCGACTACGTCTGACCCTGGTGTTATCTCAGTACCGTGCGTATTGAAAAGCTGCAGCAACGCTACGACATCCAGGTGAAGCTGGTCTTTTTCCCCTTGCACCCGGACACCCCCGCCGAGGGCCTGCTCATGAGTGCGCGCTGGGATGAGGCCACCCGTCAGGCCAGACAGACCCGCATGAAGGGCCTGATGGACGTCGAGGGTCTGCCCTACGGCGAGCGCACCCACACCTACAACAGCCGCCTCGCCCAGGAACTGGGCAAATGGGCGGATACGCAGGCAGGCGGCTATGCCCTCCACGACGCCATCTACAAGGCCTACTTCGTCGA
>CAIPGJ010000511.1 GCA_903864555.1 uncultured Pseudomonadota bacterium
GCCAGACCGCGAAGCGGGAACAGGCCAGCCGCAAGGCGGCATCCACAAAGGTCGATTTTTTCACGATGGTGCGCGGTGACAATCCCTGAACTGATATTAGAATCCAGAAGCAGCCTCTCCGGCGGCTTTGCCGACCCTGTGACCGACAGTCAGCGGGTATTCCGTGCAGTACTCGGCGTCCTGTCGCAGCCAGGCAGTGTCAGGCCCTTGCAGGGGACCCCGCGGCTCATCGGCTGCTGGAAGAGAACCACGCTCGCCCTGTGCCTGACACTGATCGATTTCGAAACACCCGTCTGGGTCCAGCCAGCGCATGAAGCAGCCGGACCTGACCCACTGGCCGCGTGGCTGCGCTTTCACTGCAACTGCCCGCTGGTCGACCGTCCTGATGCGGCACGTTTCGCCCTCATCCATGACGCTGCACACATGCCGGCCCTGTCGCAGTTCGAGGCTGGCAGCAATGAATACCCGGACCGCTCGGCCACACTGATCATCCAGGTACCCGACCTCGAGTCAGGCACCGGTGCAGTGCTGCAAGGACCCGGCATTCGCGACACTGCGCTGATGCCGCTGGATGGCCTGCCCCAGTCATTCCGCAGCGAGTGGCATGACAACCAGGCGCTGTTTCCCCGCGGGGTGGACATCATCCTGGCCGCCCCCCATTGCATTGGCGCATTGCCACGCACCACCCGAATCAAGGACTGAGCATGTACGTTGCCGTCAAGGGCGGTGAATCCGCCATTCTCAACTCCTGGGCCATGCTGGATGATGTCCGCCGTGGTGATCGCGATGTCCCCGAATTGTCCATCGCGCAGATCCGCCAGCAGATGCCGCTCGCGGTGGATCGCGTCATGGCCGAAGGTTCCCTGTACGACCGGGAACTCGCAGCACTGGCGATCAAGCAGTCAGCGGGCGATCTCGTCGAAGCGGTGTTCCTGCTGCGCGCCTACCGCACCACCCTGCCACGCCTGGGCGCGTCACTGCCCCTGGACACCAGCCGGATGCGTCTGCGCCGACGCATCTCCGCCGCATTCAAGGACCTGCCCGGCGGGCAGATCCTGGGTCCGACCTACGATTACACGCAGCGCCTGCTCGATTTCAAGCTGCTCGCCGAAGGCAATGTGCCCGAAGGACCCAGTGCACTCAGGGGCGTCGACCAGAACATGCCGCGCGTCGCGGATCTGCTGGGAGATGAAGGACTGATAGAGCAGGAGATCCCGGAGGAAGGCGATCCACAGCCCTTTGACCTTACTCGTGAGCCGCTCAGCTTTCCGGCCAGTCGACCAGCGCGACTGCAGAACCTGGCACGCGCCGACGAAGGCTTCCTGCTGGCCCTGGGTTACTCCACGCAGCGCGGTTACTCCTGGAGTCACCCCTTTGCCGGCGAGATCCGCATGGGCGATGTGCCAGTCGAGATCTGTCCCGAGGAACTGGGCTTCAGCATCGACATCGGCGACATCGCCATCACCGAATGCCAGATGGTCAACCAGTTCGCCGGGTCGGCCGGCAAGCCGCCCCAGTTCACCCGAGGTTACGGCCTGTCCTTCGGCGGCAATGAACGAAAAGCCATGGCCATGGCCCTGGTGGACCGATCGTTGCGCGGCACCGAGCTGGGTGAAACCAATGCCTCACCCGCAAGCGACGAGGAGTTCGTGCTCTATCACAGCGACAACGTCGAGGCGTCGGGTTTCGTGCAACACCTGAAGCTTCCCCATTACGTCGATTTCCAGTCCGAACTGGAGCTGCTGCGCCGCCTGCGCGCCGGCCGCGACACCGGGGACCGCTCATGACCGATACCAGCAGTGGCAGCATGACCAGTGGCTACAACTACGCTTACCTGGATGAACAGACCAAACGCATGATCCGGCGATCCATCCTGAAGGCCGTGGCGATCCCCGGCTATCAGGTGCCGTTCGGCTCGCGCGAGATGCCCCTGCCCTATGGCTGGGGGACCGGTGGCATACAGGTCACCGCAGCGGTCATCGGCCAGGGCGACGTGCTCAAGGTGATAGACCAGGGATCGGACGACACCACGAACGCGGTCAACATCCGGCGCTTCTTCCGCGCCACCACCGGCGTGGCCACCACCGAGCGGACGGCACTCGCCACCATCGTGCAAACGCGCCACCGCATTCCGGAGACGCCGCTGCGCGAAGGCCAGATCCTGGTCTACCAGGTTCCCATTCCTGAACCCCTGCGCTGGCTGGAGCCGCGCGAGGCGGAAACGCGCCGCATGCATGCGCTGGAGGAATACGGGCTCATGCATGTGAAGCTGTACGAGGACATTGCCACGCTCGGGCGCATCGCCACCAGCTATGACTATCCGGTGATCGTGAATGAACGCTACCTCATGCGTCCTTCGCCTATCCCCAAGTTCGACAATCCGAAGATGCACCGCAACCCGGCCTTGCAGTTGTTCGGCGCTGGACGCGAGAAACGCATCTATGCAGTGCCGCCTTACACCTCCGTGCGCAGCCTGGACTTCGAGGACCACCCTTTCGAAGTCCAGAAATGGGCACACGCCTGTGAGTTCTGCGGCGCCACCGACAGCTTCCTCGACGAGATCGTCACCGATGACCATGGTGGTCGGCTGTATGCCTGCTCCGACACGGACTATTGCCAGCAGCGCCGGGACACTGCTGCAGTCGCCAGTGCGGGCAGCCGCACATGAGTGAAGTGCTGGTCAGGAAAGCCCATGCCGGCGACCTTGCCAGGGTGCTTGAACTGTATGCACAGCCTGCCATGGACGATGGCCAGGTGCTGGACGAGGTCCGCGCACAGGACATCTGGTCGCGCTTTGCCGCCTATCCGGACTACCACCTCTATGTGGCCGAGCTCGATGGCTGCGTGCAGGGTACTTTCGCACTCCTCATCATGGACAACCTGGCTCACCAGGGCACCCCGTCGGGGATCGTCGAGGACGTGGCCGTCGCCCCGGAGATGCAGGGTCGGGGAATAGGAAAAGCCATGATGGAGCAGGCCCGTGCGATCTGCGCCGGGAAGCGCTGCTACAAGATGGTGCTGTCCAGCAATCTCCGGCGCGAACCCGCCCACCAATTCTACGAAAAGATCGGCTTCCAACGTCATGGCTACAGCTTTCGCATCACGCCCTGATCCGCTGTTGCGGGTCACCGGCATCCACAAGCATTTTGGCAGCCGCGCGGCATGCGCCGGCATCGGGTTCGAGCTGCATGCCGGGGAGATCCTGGCCATTGCGGGTGAATCCGGCTCGGGCAAGACGACCCTGCTCAACTGCATTTCCGGCCGCATGCGTCCCGACCAGGGCAGCGTCGAGTTCCTCACGCGTCACGAGGGCCTGCAGGACATCTACCAGCTGTCTGAATCGCGCCGTCGCCTGCTGGCACGCACCGATTGGGGCTATGTGCACCAGAGCCCGCGCGACGGCCTGCGCATGGGCGTCAGTGCCGGCGCCAACGTCGGGGAACGCCTGATGGCCATCGGCGCCCGCAATTACCAGGGCATCCGCGACACGGCGCTGGACTGGATGGGACGGGTGGAACTGGCCAGTGAGCGTATCGATGACATGCCCGCCACCTTCTCCGGCGGCATGCAGCAGCGCCTGCAGATCGCGCGCAATCTGGTGACGCGTCCCCGCCTGATCTTCATGGATGAGCCCACGGCCAGTCTGGATGTATCAGTCCAGGCACGCCTCCTCGATCTGTTGCGCGGGCTGGTGCACGACCTGGGCCTGGCGGCCATCATTGTCACCCATGACCTCAGCGTGGCACGCCTGCTGTCCCAGCACCTCATCATCATGAAAGAGGGGCGCATGGTCGAATCGGGCCTCACCGACCAGGTGCTTGATGATCCCCAGCACCCCTACACGCAACTGTTGGTTTCCTCGGTGCTGCAGGCATGAGCGGCCTCGGCACGCAGCTTGTCCGCATCCGCGGGCTGGGCAAGACCTTTGTCCTCCACCATCAGGGCGGCGCCGTGCTGCCGGTGCTCAAAGACATCGACCTCGACGTCGCCGCGGGCGAATGCGTGGTGCTGCATGGACCTTCCGGCGCCGGCAAGAGCACGCTGCTGCGTACCATCTATGCCAACTACCGCACCCAGCAGGGCAGCATCGAGATCCGCCATGCCGACGCATGGCTGGATATCGCCCGCGCACCGGCACGCCAGTTGCTCGAAGCCCGGCGCGACACCCTGGGCTACGTCAGCCAGTTCCTGCGGGTGATTCCGCGCATCGGCGCACTGGACATCGTTGCCGAGCCTCTGATCCGCGCCGGCAGTGACGCCATGCAGGCACGCGAAGCGGCCGCAGCCATGCTGGCAAGGCTCAATATTCCCGAGAAGCTCTGGCGCCTGCCGCCGGCCACCTTCTCCGGCGGTGAGCAGCAGCGCGTCAACATTGCGCGTGGATTCATCCGGCCATTTCCGGTGCTGCTGCTGGATGAACCGACCGCCGCACTGGATGCCGCCAACCGCAGCGTGGTGGCAGGCCTCATACGACAGGCCCGCGAGGCCGGCGCTGCCATCGTCGGCATCTTTCATGACGAGGACACGCGCGCCAGCGTGGCGACCCGGCTGTTTCCAATGCAGGCC
>CAIPGJ010000512.1 GCA_903864555.1 uncultured Pseudomonadota bacterium
GAGCCTCTCAGCACCCACCAGGCAACCGCATTGTGGGAGCCGGAGAAGTAAGCAGCAAAGCAATGGAGTGGTAGTTCAGTTGGTTAGAATACCGGCCTGTCACGCCGGGGGTCGCGGGTTCGAGTCCCGTCCACTCCGCCAAGTCTTCCCAGGCGAACCTCGGTTCGCCTTTTTCGTTTCTGCGCCCACGCGGCGGTCGATGCCGCCTGATCACCGCCGCTGCGCAGCGGACAGATTGATCAGATTGGGCGTTAACCATGTTTGAATGGGTTCGCAATAACAAGAGGATTATGCAGGTGCTGCTGGCACTGATCGCATTGCCCTTTGCCTTTTTCGGTGTCGAGTCCTACCAGGCGCTCAACGCCGTGACCGAAGTAGCCAGCATCGGTGGGGAACAGAAGGTCACCGAGCAGGAGTTCTCCAATGCCATGCGCCAGCAGCAGGACCGCATGCGCGGCATCCTCGGGCGCGGCTTTGATCCGGCCATGCTGGACAGCCCCGAGATGCGCACCGAATTGCTCGACAGCCTGATCGCGCAGCGCCTGCTGACCCGCGAAGCCGTGCGCAGCGAACTGAATGTCAGCGATGAGCAGTTGCGCGAAGTCATCAGTGCCATGCCCGCCTTTCAGGTCGAAGGCAAGTTCTCCGCCAGCCAGTACGAAACGCTGCTGCGCGCACAGAACCTGAATGCGACGACCTTCGAAAACTCGTTGCGGCATGACCTGATGATGCAGCAGCTTGCCTCGGCGCTGTCTGAGGCCTCCTTTTCATCGAAGACGGCCGCTGCAGCCCTGGCTGCTGCGCGCGTCCAGCAGCGCGAGGTGGCAGAGACCATGGTGCGTGCTGCGCAGTTTGCCCCGCAGATCAAGCCGTCGGCCGAAGCCATCGAGGCCTATTACAAGGAGAACCTCAATCGCTTCCGTACTCCGGAACAGTTGCGCGCCGAATACGTGGTGCTCAATGCCGATGCGCTGACCGCTGTCGAGGCCGTCCCCGAAGCCGATGCACGCAAGGTCTACGAGGATAACCAGTCTCGCTATGGCCAGGGGGAGCAGCGTCAGGCAAGCCACATCCTTATCGGTTTCAAGGCCGGGGTGGACAAGGCCAAGGCACTGGAGAAGGCCAAGCAGCTCACCGAGCAGATTCGCAAGATGCCAGCCGGTTTTGCCGACCTGGCAAAAAAACATTCTGACGACCCGGGTTCCGGCGCCAAGGGCGGCGAGCTTGGCGTGTTTGGTCGCGGCATGATGGTCAAGCCCTTCGAGGATGCGGTATTCGCCATGAAGCAGGGCGAGTTGTCGGAGCCGGTCGAATCCGAGTTTGGGTACCACATCATCAAGCTGACCGGCATTCGTCCAGCCAAGATGAAATCCTTCGAGCAGGTGCGCGGCGAGATAGACGCCGAATTGCGCAAGCAGCGCGGGGGGCGTAAGTTCGCCGAGGCCGCCGATGCTTTCAGCGACCTGGTCTATGAGCAGGCTGACTCCCTGAAGCCGGCGGCCGAGCGTTTCAAGCTGGTCGTCCGCCAGTCTGGCTGGACCACGCGTGAGAGTTCAGCGGACGAATTGCTGCGCAACCCGAAGCTGCTGGGCGCCCTGTTTTCGGACGATGTGGTGAAGAATCGTCGCAATACGCAGGCGATGGAGGTTGCCCCCGGCACGCTGGTCGCCGCGCGCATTGCCGAGCACAAACCCGCCGCGCAGAAGCCGCTGGAAGAAGTGCGCAGCCAGGTGGTGTCGCAACTGGTCGCCAAGGAAGCGCGTGAGCTCGCGATCAAGGAGGGCAAGGCCAGGCTTGCCGCCTTGCAAAAGGGTGATGGCAATGCCACGTTTGCCGCCGCCAAAATGGTCAGCCGTGACAAGCTGGAAGGCCTGCGCCGTGAGGCGGTGGATGCGGTGTTCAAGGCCGGCACCGAGAAATTGCCAGCCTATGTCGGCGTCGAATTGCCTGACGGTTATGTCGTTTACCGTATCGGCAAGGTGGTGAGCCCGACGGTCGCCGATGACCAGTTGAAGTCCATCCACACGGAACTCAGCCGCATGATGGGCGCGCAGGAATTCCGCGCCTATATCGCCTCGCTGCGTGCCAATGCCAGTGTGAAGGTCAACAACGAGATTCTGCAGCAGAAGCAGCAACCCTGATCTTCCAGGGGCGGGCTTGAGTGCAACCCGGCCAGCGGCCGGGACTGCGACCCGGTATTCAGGTGACCGGGTGTGTGGTGCGAGTCGCTCGAGTCGTTCGATCCCGACCTTCAGGCGGCTTGACCTGCTGATCAGGCAGCGTGATCCACGCCGCCCATGCCGCCGACGATCTTGCTGAACCCAGAATCCACGTAAGTCACTTCCCCCGTGATGCCGGCCGCCAGGTCCGAGAGCAGGAAGGCTGCGGCATTGCCGACATCGTCGATGGTGACATTGCGGCGCATCGGCGCGTTCTGTTCCACGTGCTTCAGGATCTTGCCGAAGTCGGCAATGCCGGCGGCTGCCAGGGTCTTGATCGGGCCGGCTGATATGCCGTTCACGCGTATGCCGATGGGTCCGAGGCTGCTGGCCAGGTAGCGCACGGCAGCCTCCAGGCTGGCCTTGGCCAGGCCCATGGTGTTGTAGTGCGGCACCACGCGGATCGCACCGAGATAGCTCAGGGTGAGCAGGGCGGCCTTGCGGCCCTTCATCAGGGGCAGAGCCGCCTTGGCCAGTGCGGGAAAGCTGTAGGCCGAGACTTCATGGGCGATGCGGAAGGACTCGCGCGACAGTCCATCGAGAAAATCCCCGGCGATGGCTTCGCGCGGGGCAAAGGCGATGGCGTGCACCAGCCCGTCCAGCCCGTCCCAGGACTTGCCCAGTTCTGCAAACAGTGTGGCGATCTCCTCGTCACTGGCCACATCGCAGGGGAACACCAGGTTGGAGCCTAGTTCCGCTGCCATTTCGGTGACGCGATCGCGGAAGCGTTCGTTCTGGAAAGTGAAGGCCAGCGTGGCGCCCTGGCGCTGGGCGGACCGCGCCACGCCGTAGGCAATGGAGCGGTTGCTCAGCAATCCGGTGACGAGTATGCGTTTGTTGTCCAGTATGCCCATGGCGGAGTCGAGCCTTCGTCTTTGTTGTTGTCGTTGATGGTGAATGGTCTGCAGGCTTGATTTTACCCAGTGTGCACCCCTGCCGCTGTCCGGTGGGGCGTTGCCTCAGCCAGGCAGCGGTGCCGCGGCCAGCAGTTCCTGTGTGTAGGCATGGGACGGGTGCGCCAGGACTTCCAGGGCGTCGCCTGCCTCCACCACGACGCCATCTTTCATCACCATCACGCGGTGGGCGAGCGCACGGATGAGGGACAGGTCATGGGTGATGAACAGGTAGCTGAGGCCGTAGCGTTGTTGCAGTGCCACCAGCAGGTTCAGCACCTGGTGCTGCACCGAGGCATCCAGGGCGCTGGTGGGCTCGTCCAGCAGCAACAGGAGCGGCTTCAGGGCAATCACGCGGGCGATGGCGATGCGCTGGCGCTGTCCGCCGGAAAACTCGTGCGGATAGCGTCCCAGCAGGTGTTCTTCAAGGCCGACTTCGGCCAGTGTCTCGACGACGCGGGCGCGCCGTTGTGTTCGATCCAGTTCCGGATGGTGCAGTTCCAGTCCTTCGCCGACGATCTGCTCGATGGTGCGCCGGGGCGACAGCGAGGAGTAGGGGTCCTGGAAGACCACCTGCATGTGCTTGCGCAGTGGCCTCAGGCGGCCCTGGTCCAGGCCGTCCAGCGAAGTGCCGTCGAACTGGATGTGTCCGGTGGATGCAATCAGTCGCAACAGCGCGAGTCCCAGCGTGGTCTTGCCCGAACCGGACTCGCCGACGATGCCCAGGGTTTCACCGGGGGCGATGTGCAGGTCCACATCGCGGACGGCTACGAAGTGGCTGCGCCGAAACCAGCCCTTGCGGATGGGAAAGCTCACCGACAGCGCCTGTGCCGACAACAGGGAGGGGGCGGAGGCGGCAACGGGTTCAACCATGCGTTTCGGTCGACTTGCGAGCAGCTGCTTTGTATAGGGATGGCTGGCGTGGGCGAACAGTTCGGCGGTCGGCGCCACTTCCACCAGTTGCCCCTTGCTCATCACCCCGACGCGCTCTGCAAACTGCTTCACCATGTTGAGGTCATGCGTGATCAGCAGCACCGCCATGCCGAATTCCCGCTGCAAGTCGGCCAGCAAGGCCAGGATCTGCGCCTGGATGGTGACATCCAGTGCGGTGGTGGGTTCGTCGGCGATCAGCAGGCGCGGTCGGCAGGCCAGCGCCATGGCGATCATGGCGCGCTGGCGTTGTCCGCCCGAGAGCTGGTGGGGATAGCTGGCAAAGCGTCGCTCCGGCTCCGGGATGCCGGTCTTGTCCAGCAGCGCAATGGCGCGCCGGGCGGCTTCACCGTAACCGAGCCCTTCGTGCAATTGCAGCGCCTCGACGATCTGGTTGCCGATGGTGTAGAGCGGATTGAGTGCCGTCATCGGTTCCTGGAAGACCATGGCGATGTCGCGGCCACGGATGCCCCGCAGGCGGTTCTCCGGCAGGGTGAGCAGGTCGATGTCCTGGTTGTCGCCGCCGCTGAAGCGGATTTCGCCGCCGTAGCTGACATTGTGGTTCAGGCGCAGCACCGACATCGCCGTGACGCTCTTGCCTGAGCCGGATTCGCCGACCAGGGCGAGGCGCTCGCCGGGTGCAATGTCCAGGCTCAGTTCGTTGACCACAGGACCGTCGCCGAAATCGACTGACAGCTTGCGTATGGATAACAGTGGGGAGGGCAAGGCGTGGCCTTTCAGGGGGGGCTGCGGGGTGCTCATGCGCGCCGGTCTCCGCGGGTGTCCAATGCCGAGCGCAGGCTCTCGCCGATGAAGATCAGCAGCAGCAGCATGCCCACCAGCACGGAAAAGGTCGTCAATGAAATCCACCAGGCGTCCAGGTTGTTCTTGCCCTGGGCCAGCAGTTCACCCAGGCTGGGCGTCGTCGGCGGCACGCCCAGGCCGAGGAAGTCCAGACTGGTCAACGCGAGGATGGCACCGCTCATGCGAAACGGCAGAAAGGCGATCACCGGCGTCATGCTGTTGGGCAGCAGGTGGCGCCACATGATGCGTGTGCCGCTCAACCCCAAGGCACGTGCGGCCGTGACGTATTCCAGATTGCGGTTTCTCAGGAATTCGGCGCGCACGTAGTCGGACAGGCCCATCCAGCCGAACAGCGACAGCAGGATCAGCAGCAGCAGCAGGCTGGGCTGGAAAATGGAGGCGAATATCAACAGCAGATAGAGCTCCGGCATGGAGCCCCAGATCTCCAGCACACGCTGGAACACCAGGTCGGTGCGGCCGCCGAAATAGCCCTGGATGGCGCCGGTGATGATGCCGATCACCATGCCGATGGCGGTGAGTGCCAGTCCGAAAGCCAGCGAGATGCGGAATCCGTAGAACAGGCGCGCCAGAATGTCCCGTCCGCGGTCGTCCGTGCCCAGCCAGTTCTCGCCATTGGGCGGCGCCGGGTTGGGGCGGGTGGAAAAATAGTTCAGGGTGTCGAAGCGATAGGGGTTGAGCGGATAGATGACCCAGTTCGAGCCTTCCGACAGCTTGCCGCGGATATGCGGGTCAAGGTAATCGGTGGGCGTGACGAAGTCCCCCCCAAAGGTGGTCTCCGGATAGTCGTTGACCAGCGGGAAGTAAAGCCGGCTCTCGTAGCTCACCACCAGCGGCTTGTCATTGGACAGCCCCTCGGCAAACAGGCTGAGGACGAACAGGAGGGAGAGTATCCACAGGCTGTAATAGCCACGCCGGTCCGCCTTGAAGCGCAGCCAGGCGCGCCTTCCCGGTGACAGCGTTGTCAGGCTGGCGGCATTGCGGCCCGGGCTTTTCATGTCGGATTCCCCGGGAATGACTGATTACATTCTATGTGTTTATCCAATGATGAAAAGGCACTACGCTTGAAATTGATCATATTATTAATCTTGGTCATGCTCACCGCCCCATGCTCTCGAATTGCAGGCGTGGATCGACCAGCACGTAGCACAGGTCGGTCACCAGCTTGGTGACCAGGCCGATCAGGGTGAACAGGTACAGCGTGCCCATGACCACGGGGTAGTCGCGCTTGAGCACCGCCTCGTAGGACAGCAGGCCCAGCCCGTCCAGCGAGAACAGGGTTTCGATGAGCAGGCTGCCGGTGAAGAAGGCGCCGATGAAGGCGGCCGGGAAGCCGGTGACCAGCGGGATCATGGCGTTGCGGAATACATGCTTGTAGAGGACCTTGCGTTCCTCCAGGCCCTTGGCGCGGGCGGTCATGACGTACTGCTTGCGGAATTCCTCGAGGAAGGTGTTCTTGGTGAGCATGGTCACCACGGCAAAGCTGCCCACCACCGAGGCGGTCACCGGCAGGGCGATGTGCCACAGGTAGTCGAGCGCCTTGCCCATCAGGGAGAGTTCGCTCCAGTTGTCAGAGGTGAGTCCGCGCAAGGGGAAGAGCTGCAGGAAACTGCCGCCGCCGAACAGTACCAGCAGCAGCACGCCCAGTACAAAACCGGGGATGG
Organism: uncultured Pseudomonadota bacterium; assembly: GCA_903864555.1. Next base: position 6,529 of record CAIPGJ010000512.1, read on the forward strand.
CGTAGCCGCCCAGGATGAGCAGGCTGGTGGACAGGTCGAAGGCCGATCCGTGGCGCACTGCCTTGGCGATGCCCAGTGGAATGGAGATCAGGTAACTCAGGAGGAAGGTCCACAGCCCCAGGCTGATGGATACCGGCAGCTTGGATTTCACCAGCGTCCAGACATCGGCGTGGTAGAAAAAGCTCTTGCCCAGGTCGAAGCGGGCATAGCTCTGCAGCATGTGCAGGAAACGCTCGTGTGCCGGCTTGTCGAAGCCGTACAGGGCCTTGATCTCGGCCACGCGCTGCGGGTCCACGCCCTGGCGCGCGCGGTAGCCACCGGCGCTGGCATTGCCCTCGCCACCGGAGGTCACCGCGCTGATCTCCTGCAGCGTCTGTTCCACCGGGCCGCCGGGCACGAACTGGATGACGACGAAGGTCAGCAGCAACACGCCGAACAGCGTGGGGATCATCAGCAGCAGGCGCTTGGTGATGTAGGCGATCATTTCTTCTTCACTTCCCAGGCGCTGCTGACGAACCAGGCGTCGGCCTGGTAGTAAAGCGGCAGCTTGTCAGGCAGGCCGAAGCGGTTCCAGTAGGCCACCCGGTGGGTGCCGGAGTACCAGTGGGGAATCACATAGTGGCCGTGCAGCAGCACCCGGTCCAGGGCGCGCACCGCCGTCTCCAGTTCCACCCGCGAACGCACGCTGCCGATGCGCGACAGCAACTGGTCCACCGCGGCATCCTTGATGCCCCAGAGGTTGCTCGAGCCGGGGATGTCGGCTGCGCGCGAACCGAAGCGGTCATTGAGTTCGACACCCGGTGTTTCGCTGTCGCCAAAGCGGGTGCTGATC
>CAIPGJ010000513.1 GCA_903864555.1 uncultured Pseudomonadota bacterium
CCGGGAGTACCCTTCAAACGATAGAAACGTTCCAGCACCCTGTCACGTTCGCCTTCCGGAATGCCTGGCCCCGAGTCTTCTGCCTCCAGAACAGCAAAGCCATCCTGCTCAAACGTTCGTACGGTGACTGTGCCGCCCTGTAGAGTATAGGCAAGGGCATTGTCCAGCAAGTTGGCCAGGAGCTCGCGCATGAGGAGGGGATCTCCATACGACCAGGCATCCTGCAACTCAAAACCCAAGTCGATGTTGCGCCCCACCGCACGGGGTACCCATTCCTGAACAGCGCGCCCAGCAACCTCACGGAGGTTCAGGGGGTTATCATGCAAATTTGGGAGACCCTCTGGTTCGGCGCGGGCCAACGTAAGGAGCTGGTTAACAAGATGGCTGCTGCGTTCGGTTTCATTGGCCATCATTTCAAGCAATGAGCGCAACTCGGGCGTGCTTGGCTGACGTAGTGCCAGCTCGCTGTGCGTCTTGAGTCCAGCCAGAGGGGTACGCAACTGGTGAGCAGCATTCGCAATAAAACGCTGTTGCCCGTCGATGGCCGATCCAAGGCGAGCCAGTAGCTGGTTAATGGCTGCGATGATTGGGAGGACCTCCACAGGTTTCCGCTCATTCACAACCGGCCGCAGATCACGCAGGGATCGGGCAGCAATGTCATCACGGAGCCTTTCCAACGGTCCCAGGCCGCGGCGGACGCCATAACCCAGCAAAACCACGGCAGCGATTGCCACAAGCAATTCCGACAACATGACCGCCATGAGCATTTCAAGCACCATCATGTCGCGTTTGACATACGTTTCCGCTGCCTGAACCACGATAGCCCCCCTCGGATTGCTCACATGCATGGCTGCAACCCGCAATCGGTCTTCACCAACACGCGCATCATAAAAGGTGTGACTCGACGGTGCGATGCTACGAGGTGGCGGTGGCAACCGACCGCTTCCGGAGATGATCTCGTTGTCGGGACCTCGCACCTGCATGAAAACGCGATCGCGGGAATCGACCCTGAGGGCATCAAAAGCCTCTGGTGGCAAATTTATCGTGCGACCGTCTTTGGATATCGAATCGGCAATGGCAAGCACTGGATCAAGCAGGGCGCTGTCATAGGCGGCATTTGCGGCACCGGTTGCCAGGTAATAATTCGGGATCGCACTGGCCAGAATCAAAGCTGAAAGTGGCCAGACCAGCCAGCCGGTCAATGTCCGGCGGAGGCTGGGGGGTCTATCTTGCCGCATCCGGGACGTCAACCAGATAGCCGAAACCCCGAATAGTCCTGATACTGATACCGGCAGTGTGGAGCTTTGCGCGAAGGCGGGAGATGTAGACCTCGATAGCATTGTGCGTCAGGGAATCATCCCAACTGCACAGTGCCTGCAACATCTGTTCCTTGCTGACGACCTGGCCAGCCCGCATGAGCAGGTATTCGAGGACTCCCCATTCGCGGGGCGTCAGGTCCAGCACGGCTTCGCCAATTTGCGCGCGACGTCCTGTAATGTCGACCGTCAGGGAACCAAACTGCATTCTCGGACTGCGCACTGCCTGGCTGCGGCGGATGAGGGCACGAACGCGGGCTTCTAGCTCCAGCAGGGAGAAAGGCTTGGTGACGTAATCGTCGGCCCCAAGATCGAGCCCGTGAACCCTGTCAGCCTCGGCATCATGCGCTGTGAGCAGTAGGATGCTGCCTGATTGTCTTTGATTACGCAGATTTCTCAACACCTCAAACCCGTCTATACCTGGCAGGCTGACGTCCAGAATGATAAGGTCGTAATGCTCCTCTGAGCAGGCACGCAAGGCCAATTCCCCGTTTGCGGCATGATCAACGGCATAACCGGATTGCTGCAGCGTGCGTTGCAATCCGTCGGCAAGCGCCTTGTCGTCCTCGACGATAAGAATTCTCATGCTTTTTATCCCTCTGGCCTTCTTGGTCAGAATAGCATGGCAAGCTTTCCTGCAGCTTGCGTTGCTCCGCAGATGCCGAACGCGTAAAATGCGAAGTCTCGGGGTGTAGCGTAGCCTGGTAGCGCGCCTGGTTTGGGACCAGGATGTCGGGAGTTCAAATCTCTCCACCCCGACCAGTTTTGATGAGGGTGGTTGACCTCAGGCCCGGTGCCCGTAGCTCAACCGGATAGAGCACCAGCCTTCTAAGCTGGGGGTTGTGGGTTCGATTCCCGCCGGGCACGCCAGAGATGGCGTAAAAGGCGTGACAGTTTCAATGGTGGCGGTAGCTCAATGGTAGAGTCCTGGATTGTGATTCCAGCTGTTGTGGGTTCGAATCCCATCCGCCACCCCACTCTTTCTCAATAAAAGCAACTACTTATGGATTCGAGTCACGATTTTGGGAAGAATCGGGGACGAATTCTCCTTTTTTCCTGGTTGCATCAGCCTTTTCTTTGTTGCTGCTTGTTGTGAATTGCCAATCCCTGCACTAGTTGTTCGCAGGTCAACAAGAACACAAACCCGTCCCCTGCTGCCGTGTCAAGCCACGTGAAAGGCATTTTCGGGTAGGCCTTCTCCAGCACTTTCCTGTTGTGCCCTATCTCAACCACCAGAATTCCCCGAGGGTCCAGATAATCCGGCGCTGTTCCCATGATGCTGTGAACCAGTGCCAGTCCATCTTTGCCTCCGGCCAGGGCCAACTCGGGCTCTCGACGATATTCGTCCGGCAATTGCCCCATGGAGAGGGCATTGACATAGGGCGGGTTGGAGATGATGAGTTGATATCGACGGCGGGGCAGGGTTGCATACAGGTTGGATTGATGCAGTTTGAGACGGTCCCCAAGTCGATGTCTCCTGACGTTGATTGCAGCCACTTCGAGGGCCTCAGGCGAAACATCAACTCCGTCAACCGTGGCGCCGGGGAACCGGCGTGCGGCCAGAATGGCGAGGCATCCGGATCCAGTGCACATGTCCATGATGCGACGCACCTTGCCTTGCCCAAGCCAGGGTTGAAGTTGTCCGCGCATGACTTCGGCGATGAAGGAGCGTGGAACTATCGTGCGCTCGTCGACGTAGAACCGCCGACCATCCAGCCAAGCTTCCTTGAGCAGATAGGCCGCAGGTGAACGGGTCCTGATGCGCTCAGAGACGAGGTGGTCGGCATTCATCCGTTCTGTTGATGAAACTGGAAAATCAGAATCCTCAATCAGGCGTATTGGCTTGACCCGACAGGCATGCGATAGCAGCCAGATGGCTTCCTCCTCCGCGGTAGTCGTGCCATGTCCGAAATACAGATGGTTGCGACGCATCCGCGAGGCTGCCGCCTTTATCCAAGCGGCGGCGACAACTGGCCGGATGGATGCTTTAGCCGATTTCAAGACTTCAACAGCTTCTTCAGTACCTGGAGATAGATTTCACGCAGCGGCTCCATGGCGGCAAGCTCGATATGCTCGTTGAGCTTGTGAATGCTGGCATTGACCGGCCCGAACTCCACGACCTGAGGACATATGCGCGCAATAAATCGCCCATCGGAAGTACCACCATCAGTGGAGATGGTTGGGGCATAGCCACAGACTTCGCTGATAGCCTCACTCAAGGCGGAAGTCAATGTGCCACGTGGCGTCAGGAAGGGGCGACCCGATAGATTCCACTTGATGCTGTACTCAAGGCCATGCCGCTCCAGGACCGCGGCCAGCCTTTCTTTCAGGCTCTCCGGGCTGCTTTCCGGAGAAAAACGGAAATTGAACATCACCTCCAAATCGCCGGGAACAACATTATTGGCCCCGGTGCCTGCGTGAATGTTGGACATCTGCCAGGAGGTGGACAGAAAGTATTCATTTCCATTGTCCCAGCTCATGCCAGCCAGTTCAGCGAGGGCTGGAGCGCTTTCATGGATCGGATTGCGCCCAAGATGTGGGTAGGCAATATGACATTGAATACCCTTTACTGTCAGTGTGCCGGAAAGCGAGCCACGACGGCCATTCTTGATCATGTCGCCTATGTGATTTACAGATGTTGGCTCCCCGACAATGCAGTAATCAATGGTGACGCCACGCGACTCCAGAATGTCAACCACTTTGACCGTCCCGTCAGTGGCTGCTGCCTCCTCATCCGAGGTGAGCAGCAGGGCGATTGATCCAGGATGATCCGGATTGGCTGCAACAAACTGTTCAACGGCCACAACAAAGGCGGCCAGTGATGTCTTCATGTCCGCCGCGCCGCGTCCGAAGAGCTTGCCATCGCGCTCGGTTGGAACAAACGGGTCTGAGATCCACTGATCCAGAGGTCCGGTGGGGACCACGTCGGTATGGCCAGCCAGACATACCAGCGGTGCAGATGTACCACGTCGTGCCCAAAGATTGGTGACACCACCGGATGATACAGTCTCCAGATTGAATCCGATTCGGGACAGCCTGTCGCATATGACTGCCTGGCAGCCTCCATCCTCTGGGCTGACAGAACGGCGCGAGATCAACTCGCAGGTAAGGGAATGGGTAGCTCCGGTGATGCTGGCTTGACTGCTCATGTGGCGCTCATGTGGGCTCGCTGACATCGAGCTTGAATTGGGAGAAGGAACCCGGGTCGGGAGGAGGGGCAGCCGGAGCAGCCGCAGGAGCAGTCGAATCTGTCTTTGGGGACTTGCCGGACTTCATGGCCATCCCCGCTTCGGTATTGTTGATCAACCAGAGCAGATTGGTTGCCGAGTCCGCGTTGCCCAGTGCTTCTTCCTGGGTGATGGAGCCCTCCAGCAACATCTTGAACAAGGCCTGTTCGAAGGTCTGCGATCCGGGAGAAAGACTTTTCTCCATGGCATCCTTCATTTCATTGATCTCGCCCTTCTGGATCAGCTCAGCCATGTGGCGGGTGTTCAACATCACCTCCACTGCGGCATTGCGCCCACCCTGCTTGTTTTTCACCAGACGTTGTGAAATCACTGCCTTGAGTGTCGCACCCAGGTCATCAAGCAGGGCGGGACGGTTATCCAGCGGATAAAAGCTGATTACTCGGTTCATGGCGTGATAGCTGTTGTTGGCATGCAGCGTCGCCAGACACAGATGGCCCGATTGCGCATACGCGATGGCGGCTGCCATGGTGTCCTTGTCTCGGATTTCCCCGATCAGAATGCAATCGGGAGCCTGGCGAAGTGCGTTCTTCAGGGCAACCTTGAAATCGAGCGTGTCGGTGCCGACCTCACGCTGGTTGACGATGCATTTCTTGTTTTGAAATATGAACTCAACGGGATCTTCAAGAGTGAGGATGTGCCCGGGCTTCTGCTCGTTGCGATAGTCAAGCATCGCTGAAAGTGAAGTTGACTTGCCCGAGCCAGTGGAGCCAACCACGAGAATCAGCCCACGCTTCTCCATGATGATCTCTTTAAGCACCTCAGGCAGTTTCAGGCTGTCGAACGGCGGAATGGTTCCCGGTATGTAGCGCACCACTACAGCCGGTGAGCCCTTCTGGCGGAATGCGCTGATACGGAAAGACCCCACACCCTCCAGGGGCGCAGCGGTATTCAGTTCGAGAGTCTCCTCGAATTCCTTCTGCTGCTTCTCGTTGATGACTTCATAGAGCAGGTTGGTGATCGTGGCCGAGTCCATGACCTGCTGGCTCACGGGCACGGCCAGGCCATTGATTTTGATGTTGATGGGTGACCCCACCGACATGAAGATGTCCGAAGCCTTCTTCTCGGCCATCAGCTGGAACAATCGCTTCATAGCAGACATGGCATCTTCCTCCGGAAACTCTCAGTCGCCGCGCAAAAGCTCGTTGATGCTCGTCTTGGCACGCGTCTGCGGCGTGACCTGCTTGACGATCACCGCGCAGTAAAGACCGTACTTCCCATCTGCCGAGGGCAGCGTACCTGGCACCACCACCGATCCGGCAGGAACACGTCCGTACAGGATGCGGCCCGTGGCGCGATCGAGAATCTTGGTGCTCTGCCCTATGAACACACCCATCGAAAGCACGCTGTTCTCCTCGACGACAACGCCCTCTACGACTTCCGAGCGCGCACCAATGAAGCAGTTATCCTCGATGATCGTGGGATTAGCCTGCAAAGGCTCCAGCACCCCCCCGATACCGACACCACCCGAAAGATGCACATTCTTGCCGATCTGTGCGCAGGATCCCACTGTGGCCCAGGTATCCACCATGGTGCCCTCATCAACGTAGGCGCCAATGTTCACATAGGAGGGCATCATCACGACATTGCGTGCAATATAGGCACCACGACGCGCAACCGCAGGAGGCACCACACGGAATCCGCCAGCAACGAAGTCCTGCTGTGTATAGCCCGAAAACTTGGTCGGGACCTTGTCGTAATACTGTGTCGCGGCACCCTGCATGACAACGTTATCCTGCAGACGAAAGGACAACAGCACAGCCTTCTTGATCCACTGGTGAACGACCCACTCGCCATTGATCTTTTCTGCAACGCGTATGCTGCCCCTGTCCAGTTCTGCAAGGACATGCTCTACGGCCTCACGCATTGCGGCGGGCGCCGAGGCTGGACTGAGCGAAGCACGATCTTCCCAGGCAGTATCGATGGTAGTCTGCATATCCGACATGATTATTATCAATTCCAAGAATGGGATAAATTGATTATTGGGTTTGGAAGATCAATATGATCATCCAACTAGAGGGACTCAGCGTACAGTGCAATTCGCCTTGCTGCTTCTACGCATTCGGCAAGGGAGGCGACCAGTGCGATACGAACATAGTTTTTACCCGGATCGCCGCCGGCGGAATCGCGGGTCAGGTAGCTGCCCGGCAAGACTGAAACGTTATAGCGCTCGTACAACTCGCGAGCAAAGCGGTCATCGGGTATGGGCGTGCGTATCCAAAGGTAAAACCCTCCCTCGGGCATGAAGGTGGTCAGAGGCCGCTTGATCAGAGGCAGAACAGCCTTGTACTTCTCGACGTAAAGTCGCCTGTTCTCCCGAACATGGGACTCGTCGCCCCAGGCAGCGGCGCTCGCAGCCTGGAAAGTTGGGCACATGGCGCTTCCGTGATAGGTGCGGTAAAGCAGGAACGCCTGCATCAGTTCCTTGTTCCCTGCGACAAATCCGGAGCGCATTCCCGGCACATTCGAACGTTTTGACAG
>CAIPGJ010000514.1 GCA_903864555.1 uncultured Pseudomonadota bacterium
GCAGCCACGTCTCCCCGGAAATCAGCGATGAACCTTTGACAAGGGGGGTAACACCCGCAGGCTTCTGGCGCCTGCTTCCTGCCCTTTCGTATCAGGCCTTCAAACCTGGCATGTCAAAGCCGATGGCCTGCAGGTCGGCAAGCAGGCCTGCACGCTGTTCCGCGGTTAGTTCCACCAGGGGCGGGCGCACCGTGGCCCAGCCCGGGTGTCCGCTCCAGTGCGACACGGCGAATTTCAGCGCCGGGATCATGGGGTATTTGCGGAACACGGCACGCACGGCGTCCAGTGCTGCCTGGCGTGCCTCCGCGCCGTCTGCCTGCCAGTGGGCATGCAGGGCCTGGATGGCGGCCGGGTTGACGTTGGCGGTGGCGCTGATGCAGCCGGCGCCACCCTGGCGCAGCGTCTGCAGCAGGAAGACTTCACTGCCGCAGAACACATCGAAGCCACCGGAAGAAAAGGTGTCGATGATGGCGCGCGTGTTGTTCCAGTCCTCCGAGGAGTCCTTCAGGCCGGCGATGCTGGCCGGATAGGCCTTGAGCAAGCGCTCGATCAGCGGGAGGCTGATGCCCACCTGCGACACCGGCGGGATGTGATACAGGTAGACCTGCAGCCGCGCATCGCCCACGCCGTCGATGACACTGGCGAAATAACGGTACAGGCCTTCGTCGGAGACGCCCTTGTAGTAGAAGGGCGGCAGCATCAGCACCCCGCCACAGCCCAGCTTCGCGCAGTGCGCGCTCAGGCGCACCGCATCGGCGACAGCGCAGGCGCCGGTGCCCGGCATCATGCGAGCGGCCGGGATGCCGGCCGCGACCAGGCTGTCCAGCAGATCGAGGCGTTCCTGCACGCTGAGGGAATTGCCCTCTGAGTTGGTGCCGAACAGGGCGAGGCCCACACCCTGGTCCAGCAGCCAGCGGCATTGCTGCTGCATGCGCGCGGCGTCGATGCGGCGCCCGGCATCGAAGGCGGTGACCACGGGCGAGAGCACGCCCTTCATGGAAATCTTCATGGTGCTGGCTCCTGTCATCGGAGAACTGCGCTCAAGGATGGCGTTGGAAAACTGCGTCGTTGATCGCGGCCCGATCGCTCAGTCTGAGGCTTCGTGGTTCGCGGTGAAGGGGCCTGGCTCAGCCCTCCGCCCGCACACCGGCTTCCTTCAGTGCCGCTTCCAGCCAGGCCGGCACCAGCTGCTCGCGCCGGTTGATGCCGTCGATGCGCTTGCGTTCTTCGGCGACTTTTTTCTTTCCGGCGGCGATCATCTCGGCGGCGCGCTCGCGCGCGATTACCACCACGCCATCGTCATCGCCGACGATGAGGTCGCCCGGATGCACGGTCACCCCGCCCACCGACACCGGATGGTTGACCAGGCCGGGCACGCGCTTGGTCGGCCCGCAGGGATTGGCGCCGAAGGCGTACACCGGCCAGCCTTTCTCGCGCAGCGCTTCCACGTCACGCACCGCGGCATCCATGATCATGCCGGCATAACCCATGGCCATGGCCTGGGTGACC
>CAIPGJ010000515.1 GCA_903864555.1 uncultured Pseudomonadota bacterium
GCGGCGGCAAGGAAATCCCCCTCAAGCCGGCGGTGGATGAAGCCCTGGCCATGGGCGGCTGCGACAGTGTCAGGAGCGTGATCGTCTACCGCCGCAGCGGCAGCGCCACGGCCATGCAGGCACCGCGCGACCAATGGTGGCACGAGGCGGAAGCCGGCCAGCCGGCCGAGTGCGAGCCGACCTGGGTGGATGCCGAGCATCCGTTGTTCATCCTCTACACCTCCGGCTCCACCGGCAAGCCCAAGGGCGTGCAGCATTCCACGGCGGGTTATCTGCTGCATGCCATGCTGACCATGCGCTGGACCTTCGACTACAAGGACCACGACGTGTTCTGGTGCACCGCCGATGTCGGCTGGGTCACCGGCCATACCTATGTCGCCTATGGCCCATTGGCCGTCGGCGCCACCGAAGTGGTGTTCGAAGGCGTGCCCGTCTACCCCGATGCCGGGCGTTTCTGGAAGATGATCCAGGACCACAAGGTGTCGGTGTTCTACACGGCACCGACTGCCATCCGCTCCCTGATCAAGGCCGGCGGCGACCTGCCCACCAAGTACGACCTGTCATCCCTGCGCATCCTGGGCTCGGTGGGCGAGCCGATCAATCCGGAAGCCTGGATGTGGTACCACCGCACCGTGGGCGGCGAGCGCTGCCCTATCGTCGACACCTGGTGGCAGACCGAAACCGGCGGCCACCTCATCACGCCGCTGCCCGGTGTGACCCCCACCAAACCTGGTTCCTGCACGCTGCCGCTGCCGGGCATCATGACGGCCATCGTCGATGAAACCGGGCACGATGTGGAGAAGGGCAAGGGCGGCATCCTGGTGATCAAGCGTCCCTGGCCCTCCATGATCCGCACCATCTGGGGCGACCCGGAGCGGTTCAAGAAGAGTTACTACCCGGAAGATTTCCAGGGCCGTTATTACCTGGCCGGTGACGGCGCCAGCCGCGACATGGACGGCTACTACCGCATCATGGGCCGCATCGATGACGTGCTGAATGTCTCCGGCCACCGGCTGGGCACGATGGAGATCGAATCCGCGCTAGTGGCACACACCACACTGGTGGCCGAGGCCGCCGTGGTTGGGCGCCCGGACGATGTCACCGGCGAGGCTGTGTGCGCCTTCGTGGTGTTGAAAGGCCCGCGTCCTTACGGCGAGGAGGCGAAGAAGATCGCCCAGGAACTGCGCGACTGGGTGGCCAAGGAAATCGGTCCCATCGCGAAACCGAAGGACATCCGCTTCGGCGACAACCTGCCCAAGACCCGCTCGGGCAAGATCATGCGGCGCCTGTTGCGTTCCATCGCCAAGGGCGAAGAGATCACCCAGGACATCTCCACCCTGGAGAACCCGGCGATTCTGGAGCAGTTGAAGCTGGCACCCTGAAGGATTAGGCTGAGCGGCGCGGCGCGGCGCGGCCGGTCGGTCAGTCCGGCCGCGCAAGCTTCCCAGGTTTTGGCAGTATCAGGCTGCGGGTCTGTCAGGACGACCAGCGGTCTGCCCGCGGCGCAGGTCGGTCGCATCCGGTTCGCCTGCCACTTCGTTTTTCTTCAGGGCCTGTTCCGGTGCCTTGTCCGTCATGCCCGGCAGGGCTTTCTTCGCCAGATCATATGGTGAACCGGTGGAAATCAAGCTTTGAAATGAGAGATATGACGCTGACCCCAGGTGGCTCATCAAGTCTATGCGTTGCCCATTCTGTGCCTGCTTTCACGGAAGCTGTGCATTCGTACAGTGTCCTAAATCATTGATTTCAGGCATGGTTGACACCTGCCGTGTCGGCTTTCATCCCGGATACACGGCTGGCAAACCAGAGCGCCCAAAGAAACGCCGGCTTTCACGGACAACTCATCGATATGAAAACCGATAAGCGATTGAATGCAGGAGCATTTCGAAATAGGGCGCCGGCTTTCATCCCGGATACACGGCGTGTCGCGCCGGATATTGGTAGTTCGGCCTCATAGGCGCGGCTCAAGCCGTTACTGGGGGCGGCGCTGGCGCCACAATCTTTTTGTATGTACAATTCGAGGTGTGCGTATCTCCTATGATCCAGCGAAGAATCAACGAAATGTTCGCGATCGCGGTATCTCGTTCGAATCTGCTGCTGAGTTTGACTTCGAGGACGCTCTGTATGCCGTCGACGACCGGCGGGACTGCGGCGAAACACGATATATCGCGGTAGGCATGCTCGGGGTTCGATTGCATGTCCTTTGTTTTGCCGAGACGCCAGAAGGGATCCGCGTCATCAGTTTCCGTAAAGCCAACGCACGTGAGGTGAATCGATATGCCAAAGCAAAAGCCGCTGATTGACGCTAAAGGCGAGGTCAGGGAACTTACTACCAATGATCTGACTGCATTTCGCCCCGCGCGGAAAGCTTTGCCAGCGTCCCTAAGGCGAAAGGTGGGCGTCCGTGGGCCACAAAAGTCTCCAACCAAGGAGCGAATCACGATTCGACTGTCGCAAGACGTAGTGCAACGCTTTCGCGCTACCGGTGAAGGCTGGCAGACGCGCGTTGATGTCGCGCTTCAGAATTGGTTAAAGAAGCACAACCCAACGGCTTGATCCCCCTGATGATGAGGCAATTATGCCGAACCCTATGTTGCTGCGGACGGGCCGGCAGCGCCATGCCGATGTAAGCATCGACCTGGCCCGCCGCAGACCAACACGTTGGGCGTCATGCCTATCCGAGACGTCACCGGTGTGCAGCGCTTTTCACGAAGCAGGGCGTGAGCGATAGTGTGTCTGGCGGCCGGGGCATGAATTCATATTATTATCAAATAATAACGGTAGTTCCCGTGAATATTGGATTTTCATTGGTATTGTAATCATTGATGGAATCATACTGTCACCATGAAACCTGACCTGCTCATCATCCGTAATCCCCATCCCATCGAGCGTGAGATCGTGGAGCGCGTCTGCACCATCCATGCCCATCCTGATCCGGAAGCGAGGTTGATTTGGCTGGCGGAGCACGGGCCGCGCATCCGCGCGGTGTTCACCGCCGGCAAGGATGGCGTGAGCAATGCCGAGATGGCGGCCATGCCGAACCTGGGCATTGTGTGTTTCGGCGGGGCGGGGCATGAAGGCATCGACCTGGCCAAGGCGCATCGGCGCGGCATCGTGGTGACCAATACCCAGGATGCCAATTCCACTTCGGTGGCCGACCATGCCATGGCGCTGATGCTGGCCGTGGTGCGGCAGGTGCCCTTCAATGACCGCATGGTGCGCGGCGGCGCCTGGCGCACGCTGGACGTGCTGCCCGGGCAGGTCGAAGGCAAGCGCCTGGGCATCCTCGGGCTGGGCAGCATCGGCGCCAAGGTGGCGAAGCGGGCCGCTGGTTTCGACATGCAGATTGCCTATTACAACCGCCATGTTCGGGTCGACGTGCCTTACGCGCGCATGGAATCACCTCAGGCGCTGGCCCAGTGGTGCGACGTGCTGTTGTTGTCGGCGCCCGGCGGGCCGGCCACGCGGCACATCGTGGATGAGGCAGTGCTGCAGGCGCTGGGGCCGGAGGGTTTTCTGGTCAATGTCGGCCGCTCCAGCCTGGTGGAAACCTCGCTGCTCGTCCGTGCATTGCGCGAGAGGATGATCGCGGGCGCCGCCATTGATGTGTATGACGACGAACCGCGCATTCCCGCGGAGTTCTTCGACCTGCGCAATGTGGTGCTGACGCCGCACCTGGGGGCTTATTCGGCGGAATCGCTGCGGACCAAGACCGACATCGTGGCGCGCAACCTGGAAGCTTTTTTTGCGGGCAAGCCGGTGCTGACGCCCGTGGCTGATTGAGGAGGCAACATGACTGACAAGCAATGTTTCGCAGTGCTGCCGGCATTGATGCTGATGGCAGCCGGCGCTGCCCAGGCTCAGGCCCAGACCTGGCCGGGCAAGCCGGTGCGCATCCTGTCGCCCTACACGGCCGGCAGCACCGTGGACATCATGGCGCGCATCATCGGCCCGAAGCTGGGCACGGCACTGGGCCAGCAGGTCATCGTGGAGAACCGCGGCGGCGCCGGCGGCGCCATTGGCATGGAGGCCACCGCCCGCGCACCGAAGGATGGTTACACCATGATGCTGGCGGCATCCGGCTTTGCCGTCATCCCGGGGCTGAACAAGACCCTCACCTGGGATCCGGTGAAGGACTTTGCGCCGATCTCGCAGGTGGCGAATGCGCCGCTGGTGCTGGTGGCGACGCCGGATTTTCCGGCACGCACACTGGGTGAACTGGTCTCGCTGGCCAAGGCGCAGCCGGGCCGCTTGCGCTTTGGCCATGCCGGCATCGGCTCATCCCAGCACATGGCTGGTGAACTGCTGTGCTACGCGGCTGGCATCGACATGGTGCATGTGCCCTACAAGGGTGGCAAGGAGTCGCTCTCGGACATGCTGGGCGGACGGCTGGAGATGAGCTTCCAGGGCGTGGCAGCCGTGTTGCCGACCATCCGCTCAGGCGCGGTGCGGCCCATCGTGGTCACCGGAACCAAGCGCTCGGCGGCACTGGCTGACACGCCGGCCATCGGTGAGGCGGGGCTACCCTCAGCGGCGGCCAATGTGTGGTTCGGCCTGCTGGCACCGGCCGGCGTACCGGCACCAGTGATTGGCCGCTTGAATTCGGAAGTGGTGACGCTCATGAGGAGCCAGGACGTAGCGGAGGCCTTCGAGAAAAGCGGTGCGGAGCCGACCACCAGTACACCGGACGAATTCGCTCGCATGATCCGCAATGACGTGGCCACCTGGGCCAGGGTGATCACCCAGCGCGGTATCAAGGGCGAGTGAGTCTGCCGCGTTTCCCCCCTTGCATGAGGGAGGAAACGCGGCGACGGCTGTATCCGCGGAAATCGGCGAACAACCCCATGGCGGGCATCAGCGTGACTTTTCCCGCAATGCCTTCCAGTTTTTCGGCAGCTTGATCTTGCGCGCCACAGGA
>CAIPGJ010000516.1 GCA_903864555.1 uncultured Pseudomonadota bacterium
CCGGAGGAACGCCCGAAGGTCACCAGCTGGCCGTTGGGACGCAGCGCATCCAGCGAGCGGATGAAGGTGTCCTTGCCCACGGCGTCATACACGGCGTGGAACTTGTGCCCGCCATTGCGCGCGATGGCCTGGTCGACGAAATCGCCCTCGGCATACACCACCGCATCGTCGCAGCCGTATTCCCGTGCCAGCTTCGCCTTCTCCGGCGTGGACACGGCGCCGATCACCGTGGCGCCCAGCGCCTTCGCCCACTGGATGAAGATGAGGCCGATGCCGCCGGCCGCCGAATGCAGCAGCAGCGTGTCTCCCGGGCCCACAGCACGGATCTGCTTGACCAGGTAGTGCACGGTGAGTCCCTGCAGGATGCTGGCGCCGACGACGCGGTCATCCAGGCCCTCGGGCACCTTCACCACCTTGTCGGCGCCGATCAGGCGCGCCTCGGCATAGGCGCCGTTGTAGGGCGCATACGCCACCCGGTCGCCGGGTTTCAGGGAGGTCACCCCTTCGCCCACCGCTTCCACCACGCCCGCACCACCGCGACCGAGCACAATGGGCAGGGTCAGCTTCTGGCGTCCGCGGCGCTGGCCGATGTCGACAAAATTGACCCCGGCAGCAGTGTGACGCAGGCGCACTTGTCCCGCACCGGGCTTGCCCACCTCGATCTGTTCGTACTGCATGACTTCAGGCCCGCCGTAGCGGTGGATGCGAATGGCGTAGGTCATGGATGTCCCTGCGATGCCGGATGGTTTTAATGGTGTATCCGCAGAACCGGGGAAAGCGCCGTCAGGCGCATCACCCTCCCCCGTTGGTGTCCGCCCCTCCCGGGCCGCCACGTTTCGTGTCCCGGATTATGCACCCTGCCGTACCAACACCCCCAGCAGTCGGGCGTATCATGACGGCCCCAGTGAACCATTCTGCCCGTCCCAGGCATCCGTTTCCTCCATGCTGATTGACATCCGCACCATGTTCGTTGTGCTGGCAATCACCTCGCTGCTGCTGGGGTTGACGCTGGCCTATGCCTTTCCCGGTTCACGCGATGGCCTGGGCAAGTGGGTGCTCGGGCTGATCTTCCAGGCGCTGGCCTGGACACTCTTCGCCACCCGAGACATCAGTTCCGAGATGCTCGTGGTGGTGGTTGGCAACCTGTTTTTTTCGATGGGCGTGGCTTTCAAGGCAGCCTCGCTGATGGAATTCCAGAAGCGGCGCGCACCGCTGTGGCTGCCACTCGCCCTGCCGATCACCATCGCCATCGTGTTCCTCGCGCTGCTGGACCAGCCGCGCAGCCAGCTGGTGTTCAACGGCGTGGCCTACTGCCTGATGTATGCCGGCATCACTTGGCTGCTGATGGCGCGGCCGCACACCACCAGCCAGCGCATCCGCGCCATGATGATCATCGCCTTCGGCAGCATATCCGCCGGCTTCCTGATTCGCACGATTGTCAGCGGGCTCTCGCTAGATCCGGCTGTGCATCCACTCGCCCCCGGTCCGCTGGAGAGCCTCAGCCACATCTATGGCTTCATCGTGCTGCTGGTGTCCTCGACTGGGGTGCTGCTCATGCACAAGGAGCGCGCCGACGAGAAGGCCCGCCAGCTGGCCGGGCGCGACCCGCTCACCGGCGTCTACAATCGGCGCATCTTCGTCGAGCTGGCCGACATGGCGATGGCGCGTGCACAACGCTCGCAGAAACCGCTGTCGCTGCTGATGCTGGACCTGGACCATTTCAAGTCGGTCAACGACGAGCACGGCCATCTGGTCGGCGACGAGGTACTGAAAAGTTTCGTGCGCGTCGTCGAGACCTGCCTGCGGCGCGAAGACCTGATGGTGCGCTTCGGCGGCGAGGAGTTCTGCGTGCTGCTGCCCGACGCCCATCTGGAAGGCGCGCTGTCACTGGCCGAGCGCATCCGCAGGCTGGTGGCAGAAACCGCGCTGCCGGCAGAGGGCAAGTCCATTCACATCACCGTCAGCTTCGGCGTGGACTGCATCCGCCCGGGCGAACCCAGCACCGTCAACATGCTGCTGGAACGCGCCGACGCCGCACTGATCCGCGCCAAGCAGACCGGCCGCAACCGCGTCGCCAGCTATCGCCTCCCTTCGCCGCACTGAAGGACTTGGGGAGAACAAACCCTAGCGCCGCACCCCTGGCGCTTCCATCGGCAGGCCTTGTGCCCGCCAAGCCAGGAACAATGCCAGTTGCCGGTGCTCGATGGCGCCGAAGGGATACAGCTCGGCGCGGATGCCGGAGTAACAGGCGCGCAGGCGCCGTTCCAGCGAACCCAGCGACTGCCATTCCATACGATAGGCCGGATAGGCATTGGGGTGGCCCTGGCTGATGCGCTCGGCCAGCAGCGTCCGGCCCCAGTTGGCCTCGTGGCACTGCGCGCACGCCAGGTTCATCTGCCCGACCCGCTGGTAATACAGCCTGCGGCCCGCCTCGAAGTGCGGCCTGGCGGCACCGTCAATGACAACATTCAATCCGTTGATCTTTCCATGATGGCTCACCAGACTCGATATTGATAATAATTCCTGGGACTCGAACGACCACGGCGTCTGGCCCTGCCGCTCGCTGCGGCACTGGTTGATGCGCGCTTCCAGGTTGAGCAGTTCACCCGAAGTCGAGTCGATGCGCGGGTAGCGCGCCGCCACGTCGCGCATGCTGGTGGCGGCATCGCCATGGCATCCGGCGCAGGACTGTGCCTTGGCCGTGCGCGGCACCTCGCTCCACAGCCTGGCCCCGCGTTCCACCCAGAGCATGCCCGGGTTGGCGAACTCGTCCTGCTGCAACTCGCGAACTTCCGGGCCGGCGAACTCGATGCCGGAACGCAGTTCGGTCAGCGGCAGCACGCGTTCCTGCGCCACCACGCCCACCACGCCGATGCCTGCTGCCATCAACAGCCCGGCGAGCAGCCAGCCCGGTCTCACCGGCTCAACCCGTCACCACCAGGCGCTGGCGCTCACTGCCCGCCACGCCCTCGTCGTCCACCCAGGAAAACTCGATGTCGCCGCTTTCCAGCGCCACCGTGGTGAACTGCAGGTAGGGATTGGCGGCGATGCCCTGCGACATCTCGGCACGGAACACTTCCTCACCGGCGTAGCGGCAACTCAGCGTGCGGATGACATTGCGCGCGATGGGCTGCCCACCTTCGTCGTAGCGATAGCCCGTCTCCATGGGGTGCTGCACCAGCAGGCGGATCTCGATCACCTCGCCGCGGCGGGCCTGGGCCGGCAGTTGGATGCGTGCCGCCATCAGAGGCTCTCGTCCAGACAGGCCGACATGGTGACCACGATCTCGTGGCTGTCCAACCAGAAGCTGCCATCGGACATCTCGGCCACGGCCATCACGCGCTGCGAGCCGGCCAGGCGCACCCGCGTGGCAATGTCGGCACGGCCGGCGCGCGGGCCCAGGTAAAAGCGCGCCATGTTCGGCTCCGGATTGCGGCTGGAGACCAGCGCAATCACCTTCACGTGGTCCTGCGGCGACATCGGGCTGTCCACCACCACCCGCAGCGACACCGTGTTGCCGTTGTCGGCCAGTGGCGGCATGGTCAGCCGCACCCGCCCGCGCCGCACCTCAGTGCCGCGGGCGAAGGCCAGCACGTTTGGATCGAGCAGCGACAACTGGGCCTCGGCCTGGCGCGGCCACAGCGGCCATGTCAGGCTGGCGGCCAGCACACTCAGCATGCGGCGACGTGCGACGAGGTGAAACACCTCGATGCCTTGTCCCCGTGCGGGGTCGCTGTCTTTCCTGTGCGTCATGCCGCTACCCGCATTCATGCCTTCCCGCTTCATTTCAGCCCCTGCAGATAAGCCACCACATCCTCGATCTGCTGCGCCGTCAGCACCGGCTTGTCACGCCAGGCGGCACCCACGCGATGCAGGCCCTCGACGCGATGATAGGCCGGCATGATGCTCTGCGGATTGATGCGCGTGGAATCCACCATGCGCAGGCGCAGCGCCCCGCCCCCCAGGCGCGCACCCGTGCCCGCCAGCAGCGGGCCGAGATTGCCCATGAAGGCCGCACCGCTGTCGGGGACCGTGTGACAGAGCAGGCAGGCGCCTTCATTGTTGTTGATGACAATGGCGCGGCCGCGCGCCGGGTCGCCGCGCAGGCCGGCGAGTGGCGTGCGGATCTCGCCGTTGTCGATACGGTAGTCGGCGATGGCCGGCGCGGGTTGCGCTGTGGCCTGGGTGGTAGGCCATAGGGTTGCGCAACACCATGCTATGGCGATGCAGATTTGGGGGAGGTGAGTGCCGATCAAGATCGGTGGGGTTTCGTGATTATTCTGGTATTCGGTCATTCGTTTCGATCGTCTGCGGGCTGCTTTATTCTGCGCACGTTTCCCCGTGCCGGTACAGGGCTTGAGCTTTCGGTCCATTGTTTCGCCTTTCGGCGAGTTCCTTTTCTTGCTTCGCCAAGAAAAGGAACCAAAAGAAGGCGACCCCGGAGGGGACGGCTCCTTCGCTTCGCTACGGAGCTGCCCTGCGATGCTCGCGTCC
>CAIPGJ010000517.1 GCA_903864555.1 uncultured Pseudomonadota bacterium
CGCTCCGGCGTGTGGCCCGCCGGGTCTGCCGCCATCCACGCAGCCATGCCGGCGGCGCTGTCCACCCTTTCGATGCGGGTGCCATTGACCATTACGGAACCGTCACGCCACTCGCGCCGGTGTTCGTCCAGCGTGGCGATCAGCTCGGCATGTTGCAGCAAGACCCTCATGCGAATTCCTTTCTGTTCCTTGTGTGATGGCCAGACGCCGCCCCAATATGAAGCATCGCCGTGCCGGCCTGCGTGATTTGGTGCATCGACAGGGTCATCCCGTTCATTGCGGGCTGGCCTGTTTCGGCCGTGCCAAGGGTCGTGCAGGTGCGGACTTTCACTGGTGCCAAGCCTGGCGTGGGCCTTATCTCATGGCATGTATCATGCTTTTTCCAAGCAACGATAAGGCCAGAACGCCACATGCAAGTCCTCATTCAAGCCCTCATGCAATCAACCATAGTCCCGAAGGACATCGTCCCACGCCAGCGCAGGGGGTGCCCATGGGTCGTCTGACCACCCACGTGCTGGACACCGCGCTGGGCCGGCCGGCAGCCGGCGTGCCGGTCGAATTGTTTCGCCTGGGCGCGCAGCCCGCCTTGTTGTTGAGCATCCAGACCAATGCCGATGGCCGCTGTGACCAGCCGCTGTTGCAGGGCGAGGCCTTTCTGCCTGGCGAGTACAGCCTGGAATTTGTCACCGCGGACTACTTCCGCGCCTGTGGTGTCCCGCTGTCCGAGCCGCCTTTCCTTGATCGCATCGTGATCCGCTTTGCCATTGCCGACACCAGCCAGCACTTTCACATCCCGCTGCTGGTGTCGCCCTGGAGTTACTCCACCTACCGGGGCAGCTGATGGCCGTAGCAGGGAAGGGTGTGCGTTTCGTGCTGGATGGTGAAGTCATCGAGGCCGGCACGGTCCCGCCCACCCTCACCCTGCTGCAATACCTGCGCGAGCATCTGGGCCGCACCGGCACCAAGGAGGGCTGCGCCGAAGGTGACTGCGGCGCCTGTACCGTGGTGATGGGCGAGCCCGACAGGACGGGCGACATGTCCTGGCGCGCCGTGAATGCCTGCATACGTTTCCTGCCCAGCGTGCACGGGCGCGAAATCGTCACGGTGGAGGGCCTGCAGCCGGCCAGGCAGGCAATGTGTTCAAAGAGTGTCAATGGTGGCCTGCACCCGGTGCAGCAGGCCATGGTCGACTGCCATGCCTCCCAGTGTGGGTTCTGCACACCGGGATTCGTCATGTCGCTGCTGGCGCTTTATCTCAACGACCCCCAACCGCAACGTGAAGCGGTGGTGGATGCGCTGGCCGGCAACCTGTGCCGCTGCACCGGCTATCGTCCCATCATCGAGGCCGGCTGCCGCATGCACGATTATCCGGAACCGGCGCGCTGGAGTCGCGAAGATGCCGGTGATCCGGCGCGTGTTGCCCGCCTGCGCGCACTGGAGGCAGAAGACTCAGGCGACGGTCCCCGACTCCTGGTGCCCGGTTTTTATGCGCCGAAGACGCTGGAAGGACTCGCCCGCCTGTATGTGGCCCATCCGGATTACCTGTTGCTGGCCGGGAGCACCGACATCGGCCTGTGGGTCACCAAGCAGATGCGTGAGCTGCCACCGCTGATCTTCCTCGGTGATGTGGCGGCACTCAAAGGCATGCAGGTGGTCGACCAGATGCTGGAAGTGGGCGCCGCCGTCTCCCTCACCGATGCCTGGGCCGAAGTGGTGCGGCATTACCCGGCCCTGGCCGAACTGGCCAACCGCTTTGCCTCTCCGCCCATCCGCAATGCCGGCACCCTCTGCGGCAATGTCGCCAACGGTTCGCCCATCGGTGATGCCATGCCCATCCTGATGGCACTGGATGCCTCGGTGGTGCTGCGGCGTGGCGATGCCGAACGCATTTTGCCGCTGGATTCCTTCTATCTGGCCTACCAGAAGAAAGACCTGCAGCCGGGCGAGTTCGTGAAGGCGCTGCGTATTCCGCTGCCGCAGGTGGCGCGACCGGCGCGTACCCTGGTGGCCAGCTACAAGATCTCCAAGCGCTTCGACCAGGACATCTCGGCGGTGTGTGCCGGCATCGTGGTGCGCATAAAGGATGGGCATATGGTCTCGGTGCGGCTGGCCTACGGCGGTATGGCGGCAACGCCGAAGCGGGCGCTGCAGGCGGAGGCGGCCCTGAGCGGCAAGGCCTGGTCGGAGGAAAGCATGCAGTCCGCCGCCACTGCGCTGGCCGCTGACTTTCAGCCGCTGGGCGACATGCGCGCCAGCAGTACCTATCGCCAGCAGGTGGCGGCGCGCTTGCTGCTGCGCTTCTATCGTGAGCACGCCATCCCCGGATACACCCGGCTTGCCGACGTCCATGCCGAAGAGGGGCTGGTGTGAACGCGCAGGGGCGTGCCAGTCTGAGCGATGCCGAAGCTCTGCCGGGTGAGGCCTTGCGCCACGAGAGCGCCCATCTGCATGTCAGCGGTCGC
>CAIPGJ010000518.1 GCA_903864555.1 uncultured Pseudomonadota bacterium
CATCTGCTCCGATACAGACCTCGCACCGCAGTGCGCAGCTTGACCGCCTCGGAATCCCGAGTAAAGCAGCACGGCTTCGCCGCGGGATCGGCATCGCCGGTGGTGTGATGGCCGCCCTGTTTGTGGCTTGGCTGCCGCTCGGCGTCCTCGGCGTCGTCCCGTTTGTCCTGCAAATCCCCGGCGAGTCGTACCTGCGCTCGCATGCTGGTGCGGCAGTGGCTTGCCTGATGGTCACTGCCTGGGCGTACTGGGAAAGTTGATCCAGTCCCTGGCCACTTCCACTTTCCTTCAAGCATTTTCGTATCCGATTTTCCACCCCAAGAAAGGTATTGCATGTTCAAAACTTCCGACTTCTGCATTCTCCTGGCCGTGATGGTGTCTTTCGCCATCTCCGCCTTCCTCTGGTTCAACGGACAAAAGGACGAGGGGCTGTTCACCGCGACCTGGGTGCCATCCATCCTCTGCTTCGGCCTCTACTTCAAGGTTCTCTCCCTGAAAGGACAGCAATCATGAGCGAAAACATCATTCTCCTCTCCGGTCTTTTCTGTTTCTCGCTGGCCCTGGTCGGCCTGATCCTGACGGTGCTGGAATTCCGCCGCATGGGTGTTTCCGAGCCGGTCAAAGCAGCGCGTGATTCCGTGCTGCATGTTGCGCCGCGGGCTGCCCTCCGTAAATGAGTGTTCAGTGCCTGAGTGCCTTCCCGGCGGGAGGTCTCGCCGTGGTGGTCGGCGCGGGAGGCTCCATCGGTGCCGCCTTGCTGGCGCAACTGCAGGCCAGTGGCCGCTTTGAGCGCTTGCTGGGGTTTTCGCGATCCGGAGTGCTGGCACCGCAGGACGCGACATCGGTCATTGCCAGGGTGAGTTTCGGAAAGCTGGACCTGTGTTCCGAAGCCGACATCGTCGCTGCCGCTGGTGTCGTGTCTGCCGCCGGCTTGCCGCTACGCCTTTTCATCAATGCCACAGGATTTCTGCATGGCGATGGCTGGACGCCGGAAAAAAGCTGGCGCCAGATCGACGCTGCCCATATGGCGAAAGCCTTTGCCGTGAACGCCATCGGGCCAGCCTTGCTGGTGAAGCATTTCCTGCCGCTGCTGTCGCGCGAGGGGAAGGCCGTTTTTGCCACGCTGTCTGCCAAGGTGGGCAGCATCGGGGACAACCGCCTGGGTGGCTGGTACAGCTATCGCGCCTCGAAAGCGGCACTCAACCAGATTATTCGCACCGCCGCCGTGGAACTGGCGCGTAGCCGGCGCGAGTCGCTGTGCGTGGCCCTGCATCCGGGCACGGTCAGCAGTCGCATGACTGAACCCTTTCGCAAGGAAGGCCTGGACGTGCGCCTGCCCGACACCGCGGCCAGCCAGTTGCTGGCGGTGGTGGATCGCCTGCAGGCGGTGGATAGCGGGGGGTTCTTCGACTACAAGGGGGCGGCACTGCCCTGGTGAGCGAATTCAGGCGTTTGAATACGGGTTTGCCCGTCAGGCCCGCGTAAAATGCCCCGATTGATGAATCGGGAAGCACCATGAAACGAACGGACCTGGAAAAACTGAAGGGCGTCGCCATCGAGAGTCGCATGAAGCAGGCCGGTGTGCCCGGCCGATATGGCAAGCAGTCTGCCCAGGTGCTCAGCCGCCGCGAGCGTCGTGATGCCGACCAGGCGCAGGGACTGGTGCCCTTTGCATTGAAACTCAACTCGGAACTGATTGCGAGCATCCGGGCCCTGCATGAAACGCGCGGGGGTGACCTGAATGCGCTGGTGTCTGAGCTGCTGGAGGCCGGCCTGGCCAAGGTCAATAAGTAAGGTCAATAAGTAAGGCCGCAA
>CAIPGJ010000519.1 GCA_903864555.1 uncultured Pseudomonadota bacterium
GTGTCTACCGCGCCGAGATCGACCGCCTGGGCGAGCTGCCGCAACTGGTGATCGACATCGACCGCAATCGCGCCGCCCGTTATGGCCTGAACGTCGGCGATGTGCAGGACGTGATCGAAGCCGCCCTGGCGGGCAAGGCCACCACCCAGTTGTGGGAAGGCGAGCGCAAGTTCTCCGTGGCGGTGCGACTGCCCGCCGAACGGCGCAGCATTGCCAACCTGCCGGCCACCCTGATCGCCACACCGGACGGCGGCTACACCACGCTGGGCAGCGTGGCCGACATCCGGGAAACCAGCGGCGCCATGAACATCGCGCGTGAAGCCGGCCGGCGCACCATGGCCATCGGCATCTTCATCCGCGACCGTGACATGGGCAGCGTGGTGACCGACATGCGCGCACGCGTGGACAAGTCAATCAAGCTGGAACAGGGTTACAGCATCAGTTGGTCAGGGGAGTTCGAGAACCAGGAACGGGCCATGGGCAGGCTGGCGTGGGTGGTGCCGCTGTCCATCTTCATCATCTTCCTGATCCTGTTCGACGCTTTCAAGTCACTGCGCAGTGCCAGCCTGATCATCGCCAACATCCCGTTTGCCATGATCGGCGGCATCTTTGCCCTGTTCATCACCGACATCCCGCTGTCGGTATCGGCGGCCATCGGCTTCATCGCCCTGTTCGGACAGGCGGTGCTCAACGGCGTGGTCATGCTGTCCTATTTCGGGCAGCTGCGCGAACAAGGCGAAGACCTCTATGACGCGGTATTCAAGGGGTCACTGGATCGGTTGCGTACGGTGCTGATGATCGGCCTGCTGGCCATGCTCGGCCTGCTGCCGATGGCGCTGTCGAGCGCCATCGGCGCGGAAACCCAGCGACCGCTGGCCGTGGTGGTGATCGGCGGGCTGATCACCGCCACCCTGCTCACGCTGGTGGTGCTGCCGGTGCTCTACCTGTGGGTCAACGAACGCCATGCCAAGTGGCGCAACACCGCGCACATTGCACAGCACAGGAACAAAGCCGGCCACGAAGGCGGGACGTCGGGGACGCCGCACTAGCCAGGGACACCTTGCATGACGGCCGCGCTACAGCCCGCCGCGCGTCAGAGGGAGCGCAGCCCGGCTCCCCTCAAACCTTGAAGTACTCGCGGTACCAGCTGATGAAACTCGCGATGCCCTGCTCGACGGTGGTGGCGGGACGGAATCCGGCTTCACGTTCCAGCTTCGATACATCCGCCACCGTCGCCACCACATCGCCGGCCTGCAGGGGCAGGAACGCCATGAGCGCCTTGCGCCCGAGGCACTGCTCGATCACCTGGATGTAGTGCAACAACTGCACCGGGCTGTTGTTGCCGATGTTGAACACGCGATACGGCGCCTGGCTGGTGGCCGGCGAGTCATAGCTGCCGCCGGCCTGCGGCGGGCGGTCCAGTGAGCGCACCACGCCCTCGATGATGTCATCGATGAAGGTGAAGTCGCGGATCATCTCGCCATTGTTGAACACCTGCATGGTTTCCCCGGCGAGGATGGCGCGGGTGAACTTGAACAGCGCCATGTCGGGGCGCCCCCACGGCCCGTAGACCGTGAAGAAACGCAGCCCCGTGGTGGGCAGCGCGAACAGGTGGCTGTAGGTGTGGGCCATCAGTTCATTGGCACGCTTGGTCGCCGCATACAGGGACATCGGATGGTCGACCGGATCATCCTCGGAGAACGGGATCTTGTGGTTGCTGCCATAGACGGAGCTTGAAGAGGCGTACACCAGGTGCGACACCTTCGCCTGACGCGCTCCCTCCAGGATATTGCCGAAGCCCACAAGGTTGGCGTCGATGTACTTCTCCGGGTGCTCGATGGAGTAGCGCACCCCGGCCTGGGCGGCCAGGTGCACGACACGGTCAAAGCCTTCCTGGCGGAACAGCGCGTTGACCGACTCGCGGTCGGCAATCTCGCCGCGCTGCATGCGAAAGCCGCTGCGCGCAGCCAGTCGTGCCGCGCGCGCTTCCTTCAGCGAGACATCGTAGTAATCGTTGAAATTGTCCAGGCCGACCACCTCGTCGCCACGCGCCAGCAGGCGCTCGCTCAGGTGGTAGCCGATGAATCCGGCGGCGCCGGTAACCAGAATCTTCATGCGTTCAATCCCTAGTGGGGCCGAAGTATAACTGGCGAACCAGGCACGACCGGCCAGGCCAGCCTGCGAACACCGGACCGGCTCAAGGCTGCAGCCAGAGCACCGTGGCCATGCGCCCGGTCTGGCCGTCGCGGCGATAGGAGTAGAAACGCTGCGGCTCGCTCCAGGTACAAAAGCCGCCGCCATGCACCGACGCCACACCCATGCCCTGCAGGCGCTGTCGCGCCAGCGCGCACAGATCCATGCGGTACCTGCCCGGGGCGCCTGCATCCGGAACGAAGGCGCTGGCCGCATCGGGATGGGCCCAGGTGAAACTGGCGTGCACGTCCCCCCCGACCTGATAGGCAGCCGCACCAATGCAGGGCCCCAGCCAGGCGACGACCTCCCCGGCCGGTACTTGCATGGACTGCAGGGCGTTTTCGATGACCCCGGAGGCGAGGCCGCGCCAGCCGGCATGGGCGGCCGCCACCACACTGCCATCGCGCGCGGCCAGCAACACTGGCAGGCAGTCAGCCGTCTGGATGGCGAGCACCACCCCCGGCTGACGGGTGAAGCTGGCATCGGCCTCGGGCAACAGGCCGGCCTGCGCTTGTGCACGCACCACCTGCGTCCCATGCACCTGGCGCAGCCAGCACGGCTCCCCGGGCAGTAAAGCCCGCAGGCGTGCGCGATTGGTGGCCACGCAGGCAGCATCGTCTTTCACGGCATCGCCGACATTGAAGCCGGCATGCTCACCCTGGCTTACCCCGCCCGCACGCGTGGTCGCATAGGCACGCACACGCGCCGGCACTGGCCATTGTGGAACGATCCAATCGGCTGGAGCGATCCCATCGGGTGGAATGATCCCATCCTGTGGAGCGTCCCCGTCCGGTGAAACACCTGCCAAAATCTTTCCCGCCATCACGTCTGCTCGCGCAGTGCTTCCAGCAGCGCGGCAAAATCCGCTGGCAGCGGCGCGTCGAAACTCACCAGGCTGCCGCCTTCGGGATGAACGAACTGCAGGTGCGCCGCATGCAGGGCCTGACGGGTGAACTCGCCCAGGGGCCCGGCAGACAGGCCGGGACGTCCGGCCCGGTAGACAGGGTCGCCGACCAGCGGATGACCGATCGACTGCAGGTGCACCCGGATCTGGTGGGTGCGCCCGGTGTCCAGGGAGCAATCCAGCAAGGTCGCTGCGGCAAGGCGCTCGCGCACCCGGTAATGGGTGCGCGCAATCTTGCCATTGCCGACATCCGTGATGCTCATGCGCAGCCGATTGCGCGGATCACGCCCGACCGGGGCATCCACCTCGCCGTCACTGCGCACAAAACCGTGTACCAGCGCCAGGTAGTCGCGCTTCACCGTGCGCGCCTGCAACTGCCGCACCAGTTCGGTCTGCGCCACCAGGGTCTTGGCCACCACCAGCAGGCCGCTGGTGTCCTTGTCCAGGCGGTGCACGATGCCGGCGCGCGGCACATCGGTGAGTTGCGGCGCATGGTGCAGCAGCGCGTTCATGAGGGTGCCGGTCCAGTTGCCGCTGCCCGGGTGCACCACCAGGCCGGCGGGCTTGTCGATCACCAGCACGCTGTCGTCCTCGTGCACCACGGCAATGGCAATGTCCTCCGCGGCCGGATCAGCA
>CAIPGJ010000520.1 GCA_903864555.1 uncultured Pseudomonadota bacterium
AATCGGCTGCATTCGACGGCAATCGTTGATGGGGCATGGCCGCTGCGGGCCATGCAAGCCCGCAGCACCGAAGGATGCCAGCCGGGGCGGCGACATGATCGGCGGCCTTGCATGTTTTTCAGCTATCCGCGTGCAATCGCGGATAGCCCTACTCCGCCGTCGCCCCCGAAAACTTCACAATCTCCGCCCACTTGGCCACTTCCCGCTTCATGAACGCAGCAAATTCTTCAGGCGTGCTGCCGATGATGTCGCCGCCATCGGCGGTCATGTTCTTGCGCACGGCCGGGTCCTGCAGCACTTTCTGGGTTTCGCCATAGATGCGGCGCACGGTGTCGCGCGGGGTGGCGCTGGGCACATAGAGGCCGAACCAGACGCCGGCATCGAAGCCGGGCAGGGTTTCGGCCACGCTGGGCAGGTCGGGCAGTTGCGACACGCGCTTGGCGCCGGTGGTGGCGATGGCGCGCAGCTTGCCCGACTTCACATGCTGGAAGGAGGTGATGGGGTTGGGCATGTACACCTCCACCTGGCCGCCGATCAAGTCGTTGAGCGCCGGTGCCGCGCCCTTGTAGGGGACGTGGGTGATCTTGGTGCCGGCCATCTTGTTGAACAGTTCGAAGGCGAGGTGGTTGCCGCCGCCGATGCCGGATGAGGCAAAACGCACGCGTTCCGGATTGGCCTTGGCATGGGCAATCAGTTCGGGCACGGTGCGGTAGGGCGTGGCGGGATGGGCTACCAGCAGGTAGGGCTGGTTGGTGAGCTGGGTGATGCCGGTGAGGTCGCGCAACAGGTCGTAGGGCAGTTTTTCGTACAGCGATGGGACGATGGCCACCTGCACCGGCATCATGAGGATGGTGTGGCCGTCGGGGGCGGACTTGGCCACGAAGTCGGTGCCGACCACGGTGCCGCCGCCCACCTTGTTGTCGACGATGGCAGGCTGACCGGTCTGTTCGCTCAGTTTCTGGGCGAGCAGGCGGCCGGTGAAATCGGTCGGTCCCGAGGGCGGGAAGGGGATGACGATGCGGATCTGCTTGGTGGGCCAGTTCTGCGCGGCGGCGAGGCTGCTGCCCAGTGCCAGGGCGATGCCGGCCATCCAGGCTGCGGCCTTGTTCGGTGCGACAGTGCTGTCTACGGTGCGTGCGTTCATGTGTTCAAGCTCCTGGGTGATCCGTTGTTATCGCGGCCCGGGTGGGCGGTGTGCTGCAGCCTTCCCGGGTCCCGTTTTCTGTCGATGCGGTTTGTCGATGCCCTTCAGCGGATGGCGCGCGTCACCGAGCGGGTGTTGCCGAAACTCGAGACATAGACCGAATGCGTGCCCGGGCCACCGGCGACGATGATGCCCAGCTTCTCCGGCGCCGTGCACACCGGCAGCAGGGTGTCGGGCGTCATGGCACCCAGCTCGGAGGCGCGCGCATGCATCGAATGCTTCATGTCCACTTCGGTGAGCATTTTCGCCGGCATCTTCGAATCGGTCCACAGGCGCTGCTTCAGTTCGGCCTTGGTGAACTGGGCCTTCAGCACTTCAGCGTGTTCCGGGGAGAAGATCAGCCAGGGTTCGCCGCCGGTGCGGTAGTCATTGCCGGCCGGGCGCTTCATGGTTTCCGCCGTCACACGCACGATCTCATCGGCGATCTTGGAGTGGGTGTTCATGTTGGTGGTGCCCTCGGCACCCACCACCGTGACGGCGCTCTGGCCGGCGGCGATGCCGCGTTCCACGTGCAGCGGCTCCCAGGGATTGGCGTCCTCGTTCTCGGCGCAGCAGAAGAGGTACTTGCCCGGCTGGCCATGCGTGGCGCGGTCCATCTCGCCGGGCAGGGCGCGGCCGATGTTCTGCAGGATAAGCCGCAGCGCGCGACCCAGAGTGGCATTGGCCCAGTTGCCCTGGCCCAGGCAGTTGGGCCCGTAGTTCATGTCCAGCTGCTTCACGATGGGGCCGTTGACGATGAGCCACACCGCCACCGGGTTGGTGGTGGCCTGGATGCCCTGCAGGTTGAACTCGGTGGAGCAGACGGCCTCGGTGGCGGCGATCAGCACCGGTAGATACGCCGGCTCGCAGCCGGCCATCACGGCATTGATGGCAATGCGCTGCACCGTGGCGGCGCCGAAGCCGGGCGCCACTTCGCCCACCACTTCATCGGGCGCGCGGGTGGTGCCGGTGAGCATGTGCTGCACGCGCGCCGGCGTGGGCGGCACCACCGGCAGGCCGTCGGTCCAGCGGCGTTCACGGAACAGGCGGTTGACCGCTTCGGGACTGTCCTCGACCGTGACCAGCGATTCGGCGGCCACCGTGGCGGCCGACTTGCCGTAGTCCTTGTCGGCGATCATCTTCAGCAGCGTCTCGACGCACTGCACCGCGGTGGTCCGGACTTGTTCGCGCTTGAGCGCGCCAAAGGGATGCGGGGCGATCAGCAGCGGCAGGTCGGGATACTTCAGCGCCTTGGCCTGGCTGTGGCCGAGTCCTTCGAAGGCGGTGGAACAGACGGTGACGCCGGGGATGCCGCGTTTCGTCGCTTCAACACTGTCGTGGATACTCCACGACGTGCAGGAACCTCAGTCGCCCGAGCCGGTGATGACCAGGTCGCATTTCGCGACCACGTCGGCCAGGGCTTCTTCGGGCGCGGGCACCGAGGCGACGCGCTTGCGATGGCGCACGATGGCGGCCACGCCGTGTTCCTTTTGCAGGATCTCGGCCATGTCATCGGCGATCAGGCTGAAATTGGGTTTGGTGTTGTCGATGAAGCCCACGGTCTTGCCGGCCAGGGCCGAGGGCATGATGCGCTGCTGCAGGCCTTCGGTGCGGAAGGGCGCGGTGGGATCGAACACGGAAATCGGGGCGGACATGCGTGGCCTTTCTGGCTGCGGGTGGTCTGGTGGGAGCGGGCCCTCGGGACGGGGCCATGGGTCGCTGCAGTTTGCCACAGCGCGAGCAGCCCCAGCAAGGTGACCGCAGGGTGAAACCGGCTGCGTCGTCGGCCGATTTCGGGGGGAGACCGGCTTTCGTTTACGATGTCGACCTTGACAAGCTTTCACCCCACAACAGGGAGCGCGCGATGCCTTACATGATCCTGATGAAAGACAAGCCCGGCATGGGCGACACCCGTGCCAGGGTACGCGGCGAACACCTCGACTATCTGGATGCCAACAAGCACAAGCTGCTGAATGCCGGCGCCCTGATCGAGGACGATGGCACCGG
>CAIPGJ010000521.1 GCA_903864555.1 uncultured Pseudomonadota bacterium
CTGGTTGCGGATGTGCCGATGACCCTGATTGCCCGTGGTAATTTCCCCGCGAACAACCTCAAGGAGTTCATCAGTTACGTGAAGGCGAACAAGGACAAGCTGCAACTGGCCAATGCCGGTCTGGGGGCGGCTTCACACCTGTGCGGGCTGATGTTCATGAGCACCATCGAGGCTGAAGTGCTGACCGTTCCCTATCAGGGCACTGCTCCTGCCATGGCCGCCTTGCTCGGCGGCACGGTGGACTTCATGTGTGACCAGACCACCAATACCACCGGCCAGATCCAGGGTGGCAAGGTCAAGGTTTACGGCGTCACCACGCGTGCCCGTGTGGCGTCATTGCCGACCATACCGACCATGGACGAGCAGGGACTCAAGGGCTTCGAGGTGGCGGTGTGGCACGGCCTGTATGGGCCGAAGAACACCCCCAAGCCGGCGCTGGATACGCTGGTCCGCGCCATGCAGGAGGCCCTCAAGGACAATGACCTGAAGGGCGTCCTGGCAAAGCTGGGCACCGAGCCGGTCGCGGCCAGCCGCCAGACACCGGATGCCCTGCGTAACCATCTGAAGGCAGAGATCGACAAGTGGGGGCCGGTGATCAAGAAGGCCGGGCAATACGCCGACTGAGCCTGTATCCCCGTAAGGGAATATTTCCAGACCATGCCGCCGCCGGCCATGCAATGCATGGCCGGCGGTTTGCATTCCGGGCGCACCCGCCGAGACCTGCGTACCGGTTCAGAGCAGGATGATGTCGTATTGCTCGGGGCTGTAGGTCGATTCCACCTGCATGGACACCGATTTTCCGATGAAGTCACTCAGCATCGCCAGCGACTGTGATTCCTCTTCCAGGAACAGGTCGATGACTTGCTGTGAGGCGAGGATGCGGAATTCCTTGGGGTTGAACTGCCGTTCCTCGCGCAGGATTTCCCGCAACACCTCGTAGCAGACGGTGCGCGCCGTCTTGAGTACGCCCCGGCCTTCGCAGATGTGGCAGGTGTCGCACAGCACGTGTTCCAGGGATTCGCGCGTGCGTTTGCGTGTCATCTCGACCAGGCCCAGCTGGGTAAAGCCGTTCATGGTGATGCGGGTGCGGTCGCGCGCGATGGCTTTGCCCAGTTCCGACAGCACTGCCTGGCGGTGCTCTTCGGACTCCATGTCGATGAAGTCGAGGATGATGATTCCCCCCAGGTTGCGCAGTCGCAACTGGCGCGCAATGACGTGGGTCGCCTCCAGGTTGGTCTTGAAGATGGTGTCATCGAAGCTGCGCACCCCGACGTAACCGCCGGTGTTGACGTCAACCGTGGTCATGGCCTCGGTCTGGTCGATGATGAGATAGCCGCCTGACTTCAGGTCGACGCGGCGCGACAGGGCCTTCTCGATCTCGTCTTCCACGTTGTGCAGGTCGAACAGCGGCCGCGTGCCGCTGTAGTGCTCCAGCATGTCGCGCACATTGGGCATGTATTCCTGGGCGAACTCCTGGAGCTTGGCGAAGTTCTCCCGTGAGTCGATGTAAATGCGCCCGGTGCGCTCATCGACGAAGTCGCGCAGCACGCGCTGCACCAGCGACAGGTCCTGGTACAGCAGGGTCGGGGCCGGGCATGTGGCGCTCCGGGTGCGGATGTCGGTCCAGAGCTTGCGCAGGTAGGCGATGTCCGCGGCCAGCTCCTCCTCGGTGGCGGCTTCGGCGACGGTGCGCACGATGTAGCCGCCCTTTTCCTCGGCCGGGACCACGCGCATCAGCTTGTCGCGCAGGGCCTGGCGCTCCTCCTCATCGCCAATGCGCTGGGAAATGCCGATATGGGCCTCCTGGGGCAGGTAGACCAGCAGGCGCCCAGCCAGGGAGATCTGCGTCGAAAGCCGCGCCCCCTTGGTGCCGATCGGATCCTTGATGACCTGCACCATGAGGGGCTGGCCTTCATTGAGGATGCGCTCGATCGGGCGCAGCTCGTTGCTGGCGCCATTCTGGCGGCGGTGTTCCCAGATGTCGCCTACGTGCAGGAAGGCCGCACGCTCCAGGCCGATCTCGATGAATGCTGACTGCATGCCAGGCAGAACCCGGGCAACTCGGCCAATATAGATATTGCTGACCAGTCCCCGGTTATGTGCACGCTCAATGTGCAGCTCCTGCGGCGCCCCCGACTGCATGATGGCGACGCGGGTTTCCTGCGGCGTGATATTGACGAGGATGTCTTCTTTCATCATGCCGGCATTGTGCCACCGTGCCGGCGTGTTCCCCTGAAAGATAAGAGCAAGCGTCTGTGAAAGTGGGTGCTTCAGGCCGGACGCACGCGTGTCAGCAGCACGGCTGTCTCATGCAAGGGCAGGCCCATGACGCCGGAATAGCTGCCTCGCAGGTCCTGGATAAAGGTTGCGGCACGCCCCTGTATGGCATAGGAACCCGCCTTGTCCATGGGCTCCCCGGTGGCCACATAGGCATCTATATCGGCCTGGCTCAGTCTGGCAAAGCGCACAGAGGTGTCGCTGTAGGCGGTTTCAAGTCGTTGCCCGAAGCGCACTGCCACGCCGGTGAATACCCGGTGTTCCCGCCCCGAAAGCGTGGCCAGCATGGCGCGAGCGTCGGCTGCATCGACTGGTTTTCCGAGAATGGACCCATCCAGTGTCACCGTCGTGTCCGCAGCCAGAATTGGCAGTGCAGTCATCTTCGGGATGCGCCTCTCGACCAGGCGCTGCCAGCCAGCATCTGCCTTGGCCACCGCCACGCGCAGCACATAATCCAGTGGCTGCTCGCCGGGGAGCGGCGTTTCATCCACGTCTGCAGCACGGTCAGGGCCTTCCCGCAGCAACATGATTTCGTACTGCACGCCGATCTGCAGAAGCAGTTCACGTCGACGCGGGCTGCGCGAGGCCAGATAGATGCGTGTGCCCGCTACCGGGAGCAGGGTAGATGACTCACTCACGATGGTAGGGGTGGCCTTGCAAAAGGGACAGGCCACGGTACAACTGTTCGGCGAGCAGCACCCGGGCCATGCCATGGGGCAATGTCATGCTGGACAGGCGCATCTGCAATTGCGCTCCGGATTTCATCGAGGGACACAATCCATCCGGGCCGCCGATGACAAAGGCCAGGTCGCGTCCTGCGCCCAGCCGTGCCTCGATCCAGCGTGCCAGTTGTTCGGTGGTGAAATCACGTCCGTGCTCGTCGAGGACGATGCGTTCGGCACCCTCGGGAAGGGCCGCCTTGATGCGTGCCGCCTCGGCTGCCATGAGTTGGGGTACCGTCTTGCCCGTCGTGCGTGGCTCTGCCTTCACTTCCGTGAGGGCAATGCGCGCCATCGTGGGCATGCGTCCGGCGTAGTCGGCAAACCCGTCTGCCACCCAGGCCGGCATGCGCCTGCCGACTGCGATGATGTGCAGTTTCATGTGTTCTTGTGCTCGCCGGCAGCCGCTGGACGGGGGTGGTCAGGTTTCCGCAGGCATCTTGGTTCGGCGCACGCGCGGCTTGGGATGGTTCCACAACTCTTCCAGGTTGTAGTGAGCACGCACCGCCGGTTGCATGATGTGGACGATGATGTCACCCGCATCGACCAGCATCCATTCATTGCTCTCGGCCCCTTCCACCCCATGGACGCTGCCGCCGGCGGCCTTCACTTTGGCCTGGACATTGTTGGCCAGGGCCTTCAGTTGCCGGCCGGAATCCGCGCTGGCGATCATGACGCGGTCGAACATGGAGGTGATGTGGCGCACATCGAAGGTTTCAATATCCTTGGCCTTGATGTCTTCCAGGGCGCCCACGATGGTTTTCTGCAGTTTTGCGGTAGTGATCAAAAGCCGGTATTCCTGTAAAGATTGCGGGATCGTATGTAGTCCAGAACCCCCGGTGGCAGCACGCCAGGGGGATTCTGTCCGGCGTTCAGTGCGGCGCGAATGGCGCTGGCTGAAATGTCCAATGGCGGCATGGTGAAACGCAGTATGCGCCCGGCAGCCTGCCCATCCATGCTGACCGACTCCCGGCGGGCAAGTTCCGCGGCCAGCTCAGGCGACAGCCGGTCACGGGCCACAGGGTACCCGGGTCGCTCGGCTACGGCAATGTGTGCAGATTCGAACAGGCGGCGCCATTCCCGCCAGGTGTCCAGCGCCAGCAACTGGTCGGCGCCGATGATGAAGGCAAGCGGCCGGCGGTGGCCGATCTCGCCGCGGATGCGCGCCAGCGTGTGGATGGTGTAGGTCGGCTCCGTTGACTCGGCGTCGGCGCAGTCCAGGCTGAAGGCTTCCTCATTGGCTAGTGCGATCCTTAGCATGGCCAGCCTGTCTTCCACCGGGGCGCCGGGCTGTCCGCGGTGCCCCGGGCGTCCCGAGGGAATCCAGCGCACGCCCTCGAGTGACAGACCCTTCATCGCCGCCCGTGCGAGCGCCAGGTGGGCCTTGTGCACAGGGTCGAAAGTGCCTCCCAGCAGGCCCAGCGGCGCGGTAAGGAGCTCGGCCACTACTGGCGGATCTGGCCGTCGCCGAACACGACGTACTTCTGCGAGGTAAGGCCTTCCAGGCCGACCGGCCCCCGGGCGTGCAGCTTGTCGGTGGAA
Organism: uncultured Pseudomonadota bacterium; assembly: GCA_903864555.1. The sequence continues at coordinate 4,539 of CAIPGJ010000521.1, forward strand.
ATCCCGATCTCCGCACCCAGCCCGTACTCGAAGCCGTCGGCAAAGCGCGTCGAGGCATTCACCATCACCGAGCTGGAATCGACCTCCCGGAGAAAGCGATCTGCCCGTCCCTGGTCTTCGGTGATGATGGCGTCGGTGTGATGCGAGCCGTAACGGGCAATGTGATCGATCGCTTCATCCAGCCCTGAAACCACCCGTACCGCGAGTATGGGGGCCAGGTACTCCTCGTACCAGTCGGCTTCCGTGGCCTGCTTCATGTCGGCGACCAGCGCGCGCGCAGCGTCATCGCCACGCAGTTCCACGCCTTTGGCCCGGTAGATGCCGGCCAGCCTGGGCAGGATCCCCGGCGCAATGTCCCTTGCCACCAGCAGCGTTTCCATGGTGTTGCAGGTGCCATAGCGCTGGGTCTTGGCGTTGTCGGCGATGCGCACCGCCTTTTCGGCGTCGGCAAGGTCGTCAATGTAGACGTGGCACACGCCATCCAGATGCTTGATCATCGGGATGCGCGATTCGCTCATGATGCGCTGGATGAGGCTCTTGCCGCCGCGCGGCACGATGATGTCGACGTAGTCGTTCATGGTGAGTAACTCGCCCACGGCAGCGCGGTCGGGTGTTCCCACCACCTGCACGGCCGCTTCGGGCAGCCCGGCCTCGCGCAGTCCCTCATGCACGCAGGCGGCGATGGCCAGGTTGGATTGCACCGACTCGGACCCACCGCGCAGGATGCAGGCATTGCCCGACTTGAGGCACAGCGCTGCGGCATCGGCCGTGACATTGGGCCGGGCTTCATAGATGATGCCGATCACCCCCAGCGGCACGCGCATGCGTCCCACCTTGATACCGCTTGGCTGCTCGCGCACCTCGCTGATGACGCCTATGGGATCAGGCAGTGCTGCCACCTGCTCCAGCCCCAAAGCCATGGTTTCGATCGCTTTTGGGCTCAGAGTGAGGCGATCGATGAAGGCCGCATCCTTGCCGGAATCCCGGGCCGATTTCAAATCCACGGCATTGGCCGCAAGCAGCGCATTCTGCTCCCGGCGCACTGCAGCCGCGATGGCCTTGAGGGCGGCGTTCTTGCGTGCCGTGTCGGTGCGTGCAAGCTCGCGCGCAGCCAAGTTCGCCGCCTCGCCCAGCTGGCGCATGTACTGCTTTACATCCCTGATTTCATTGACTGCATTCATGGGCGGAAATTCTACGCTGGTTTGCCTGCAACCAGCGCCGTCCGTTCCCCGACCAGCCGCCGGGCAGCCGGTGCCATTTATGGCGCACCGACCAGGCCCCCGCCAGCAGGGCCGTGGAGACCAGCCAGAACATCGGGACCAGCCCGACCAGGGTGCCGATGGTGCCGGTCAGCATGGGCAGGGTCGACTGATAGGCCTGGGTGATGGTGGCGCGCAGGATGATGGCCCTGGCGAAGCGGCGCTGCC
>CAIPGJ010000522.1 GCA_903864555.1 uncultured Pseudomonadota bacterium
ACGGTCTCCCTTACAACGCTTCCGCGCCGGTTTCACCGGTGCGAATGCGTATGGCTTGTTCGAGTTCGAAGACGAAAATCTTGCCGTCGCCGATCTTGCCGGTATTGGCTGACTTCTCGATCGCTTCGATGACCTGATCGAGCATTTCGCTCTTGATGGCTGCCTCGATCTTCACCTTGGGCAGGAAATCGACTACATACTCCGCGCCGCGGTAAAGTTCCGTGTGGCCTTTTTGCCGTCCAAATCCCTTGACTTCCGTGACGGTGATGCCCTGCACGCCGATGGCGGACAGTGCTTCGCGCACTTCGTCGAGCTTGAACGGCTTGATGATTGCCGTAACGAGTTTCATGAAAAGCTCCCTATGTGAACCAGTAAAAAGGGCCGCCGGTTCTGCGCTGGCGGCCCTTCCGCCAGACTGAAAACTTAGAACGTCTTGGCGACGGAAAGTACGACCGTGCTGTCGCTGATGTCCTTCGGATTGCCGACGTTCTGCGCCACGCGGTAGAACTGCTCCTTGGCGTTGGTGGTGATGTAGGCGGCGCCGAAGGTGAAGCCCAGTGCGTCATAGGTCAGGCCCAGCTTGTAATCGCTGTAGCTGAGGTTGCTGAAATTCTTCACCGTCTGCTTGCCGTAGTGGCCGACCAGGTTCAGGCCGTCAGCCAGGGGGTAGGTGGCGTTCAGCTCCAGATAGCCGGAACCTTTGGAATTGGCCGTGGTGCTGAAAGGGTCGGTACAGGCAATCGCGGCGCCGGTTGAGGTGATACCGCAGCCACCGCCATAGGTCAGGCCCTTGACACCGAAGAAGTCAGAAGTGGTCCTGCTGTACTTCGCGCTCAGCCATTCCCAGCTGGCGCCGATGTAGATTTCGGTGTTGTCGTACTTGGGCTTGGCCGGACCAAAGCCGCTGTAGTAGGCGCCGGGATACAGGTAGAACAGTGCGCCCACGTCCATGGTGACCGGGCCGACTGGAAACTTGTAGCCGCCGTAGATGTCCAGTTCAAGACCGGAACCATTGTTGTACGACAGGCCGCTGACGCTGGAGCCCCAGGTGCCGAGGTAAAAGCCGCTGGCGTGGGAGTAGTCAACCCCGCCCTGCACGGCAGCTTTCTCATAGGATTGCGAAATGCCGCGGAATCGGTAGTCACTGACGAAGCTCAGATTGCCCGTCACGGTGTGCGGTGACTTGGCGGCGGCGGCCTGGGCCATTACGACGGCAGGAGCAGCGAGAGCAGCGGCAACAGCAGAAGCGAGCACTAGTTTTTTCATTGAATCCACCTTCATGGAGGTTAAAAATAACGATGCCTGATAGGCAACGGTCCCGGATTCCTAAGAGCATGTCGTGTGCCAGTTTTTTAGTTACGTAGAATCAATGACTTGGAGGAAATATCACGAACTTATGAAGGATCAAGGCACCAGTTTCGAGCACTGGGATACCAGTTGGCACCGATGTGGTGCGTCATTTCCGGTTTGCGAAAGGCCTGTGCTAGAGTCCAACCATGACTGAGAAAGCCATAGACGAGCTGTCATCCCGTATTCGGGATTTTCTTGCCGCCAGCCCGGCCCGGGATGTGGAGAAAAACATCCGGGTATTGCTGGGGGGCTTCTTTTCGCGACTCGATCTCGTCAGCCGGGAAGAGTTTGACGTTCAGGCCAAGGTTCTGGCCAGAACCCGGGAAAAGCTTGGACAGTTGGAAGCGCGCCTGGCTGATCTGGAAAAGCAGAAAGCCCCCTGATTTCGGCCGGCCGGTCAACCTGCCTGTGGTGACCGACGTTGAGCAGACAGCGATTCGTGATGATGCCGACTGTACCCAGCCATCATGTCGCTTGCCGTTTTGCACAGCCGTGCGCTTTGCGGGCTGAACGCCCCGCCGGTCACCGTTGAAGTTGACCTCGCCAATGGCCTGCCTGCTTTCACCATAGTGGGTCTGCCAGAAGCCGAGGTGCGGGAAAGCCGCGAGCGCGTGCGTGCCGCCATACAGAATTGCCGCTTCGACTTTCCGGCCCGCCGCATCACGGTCAATCTGGCCCCGGCGGAACTGCCCAAGGAAAGCGGCCGCTTCGATCTCGCCATTGCCCTGGGCATTCTTGCCGCGTCCGGCCAGTTGCCGGTCGACCAACTGGACCACTATGAATTTGCCGGGGAGTTGTCCCTGACCGGTGATCTGCGCCCGGTTCGCGGGGCGCTCGCCATGGCTTTTGGTGCCGCAGGCACACGCCGTACCTTCGTTCTCCCGGATCAAAGTGCGGTTGAGGCTTGCCTGGTGAAGGGAGCCCGGGTGCTGCAGGCAGGCACGCTGCTTCAGGTTTGCTCACACCTGTTCGGCAAGGAAATCCTCGCCCACCCGGAACCGCCGCCGCCGGCACAGGCCCTTTGCCCGCCGGACCTTCGCGATGTGCGCGGGCAGGCACATGCCAAACGTGCACTGGAAGTGGCAGCCGCTGGCGGACACAGCCTGCTGATGTCCGGTCCGCCCGGTAGCGGCAAATCCATGTTGGCGGCCCGTCTGTCGGGACTGCTGCCGCAGATGGCCGAAGAGGAGGCTTTGCAGGTGGCGGCACTGCAGTCGCTCAGCAGCGCCGGATTCAACACCGCTTCGTGGGGACAAAGGCCTTTCCGTGCGCCGCATCACTCGGCATCGGCCGTTGCGATTGTTGGAGGAGGCAGCAACCCCAGGCCTGGCGAAATATCGCTGGCGCATCATGGCGTGCTGTTTCTGGACGAGGCGCCGGAGTTCGA
>CAIPGJ010000523.1 GCA_903864555.1 uncultured Pseudomonadota bacterium
CCCAGCAAGGTGACCGCAGGGTGAAACCGGCTGCGTCGTCGGCCGATTTCGGGGGGGGGGCCGGCTTTCGTTTACGATGTCGACCTTGACAAGCTTTCACCCCGCAACAGGGAGCGCGCGATGCCTTACATGATCCTGATGAAAGACAAGCCCGGCATGGGCGACACCCGCGCCAGGGTACGCGGCGAACACCTCGAGTATCTCGATGCCAACAAGCACAAGCTGCTGAATGCCGGCGCCCTGATCGAGGACGATGGCACCGGCGGCGATGGCAGCCTGTACATCGTCGACACCGACGACCGCGCCGAAGCTCAGCGCTTCCTGGAGGGCGACCCCTTCCACAAGGTCGGCCTGTTCGGCGAGATCACCCTCCGCCGCTGGCGCAAGGCCTTCTACAACGGACAGAAGCTGGTTTGAGCGGCAGGCGCCCCGCGCCCGATGCGTCGACGGGGCGCATGGAAGCCGATATGTCTGATAACAATCATTGATATGGCCTAATACTGGAAAGACCTGTAATTGGAATCTGATAATAATAAACCCGGGTGTCTCGCGGCGGTTGCGGCAGCAGATGGGGCGCATTCCAAGGACGGCACCATCAACCCGCGCTCACCCACGGATCTGTTCTGGTCCTTCAGCATGCTGGCCCTGCAGGGCTTTGGCGGCGTCATGGCGGTGGCCCAGCGCGAACTGGTGGAGCGCAAGCGCTGGATGACGCGCCAGGAGTTCCTCGGCGAATGGGCGGTGGCGCAGATCATGCCCGGCCCCAACATCATCAACCTGGCGCTGATGCTGGGTGACCGGCACTTCGGGTTGCGCGGCGCGCTGGCAGGGTTTGCCGGCATGGTCACCTTTCCGCTGATCATCCTGCTGCTGATCGCCCTGGTGTTCAGCAGCGTGGAGAATATCCCGGCAGTGCAGGGTGGCCTGCGCGGCATGGGCGGGGCGGTGATCGGGCTGATTGCCGCCAACGCCATCAAGCTCGTCGGCGGGCTCAAGGGCAATGTCATGGGCACGACCCTGTGCGCGCTGCAGATCGTGCTGACCTTCGTCGCGGTGGCCTTGTTGCGCGTGCCCCTGATGTGGGTGGTGCTGCTGGTGGGCGGCGCCGGCTGGGCCTGGGCCTGGCTGCAGCTGCGTCGCATCGACGCGATGAAGGGGGCGGCATGAGCATCGTGCTGACCCTCTCCGACGTGCTGACCCTGTTCCTGCACTGCCTGTCGATTTCGCTGCTGGCGGTGGGCGGCGGGCTCATCCTCGCACCCGACATGCACCGCTTGATGGTGGATGAAAAATCCTGGCTGACCGAGGAGCAGTTCACCTCCTCCCTCGCCCTGGCGCAGTCGGCCCCCGGTCCCAATGTGCTCTACGTCGCCATGCTGGGCTGGAATGCCGGCATGAACGCCGGCAGCTACGCGCTGGCCATGGCCTGCGTGGCGGCGACACTGGTGGGCATCATGCTGCCGACCACGCTGCTCACGCTGTCGGTGACGCGCTGGGCGCATCGCAACCGCGAATGGATAGGCCTGCGCGCCTTCAAGCAGGGCCTCTCACCCATCGTCATCGCGCTGCTGCTGTCCACGGTGTGGCTGCTCAGCGCCGTGCATAATGATCCCTCGCGCGACTGGAAGCTGTGGCTGCTGACTGTGGTGGCCGGGGTGGTGCTCTACCGCACCAGCATCAACCTGCTGTGGGTGCTCGCCGCGGGGGCGCTGGTGGGGGCGATGGGCTGGGTTTGATTCAACCAGGAGACTGTTCAGGGCGCAGGCGCACGGCCTTGTCCAGTCAGCGCATGACCTTGAGGCGCCTCAACTCGAAGTAGCACCGCGCGCAGGCGCGCACATCGACCAGCGCCTGATGGGCGCCGGTGAAGGGCTCGTTGAACAGCTTGCGGTGCAGTTCCTGCAGGGTCGGCCACTTGTAGCCGTAGGGCCCCGGCAGCCGGCAGAAATTGGTGGACGCCTGCATGGTGCAGCGGCGGTCCTTCGAGGCGACCACATCGGGCTGCCCGGCACGCAGCAGTTCGGCGCCGAGGATCTTCTCGTCGAAGGCCATGTTGTGGGCCACCAGCACCGAGGCCTGGTTCATGCCCATGACGATTTCATCCAGTGCGGTGCGCAGTTCGATGCCGCTCTGCAGCGCCTTCTCCGTGGTGATGCCATGGATCCTGGCCGCATCGGCAGGTATGGTGAAACCCTCGGGTTTCACAATGTGCTCGGCGGCAGATACTTCGTTGCCCTCCGCATCGGTCAGCAGCCAGGCCAGTTGCACCAGCCGCGGCCAGTTGCGCAGGTCCGTTACCGGCGCCTTGTAGTTGCGCGGGATGCCGGTGGTTTCGGTGTCGAAGAAGAGGTGTATGGGATGGGTCATGGGCATTTCAAGGCTCGGATTGACGGGCTCTGCCAGGCGCCGCATTGGATGAGGGCGGTGACTTGGCCGGGTGCGTCATTTTCGCGCCGATCCGGGTGGAAAAGTAGCTGTCTGAAGGAAAGCGACACCGGCCAGCAGTCCAGCCCTTCGTTGCAATGCGACTCGCCGCATCGCGCGATAGGGCACCCGCTCAATGCTCCGCCCGTATCCCCTTGTCCCGGATCAGTTTGCCCATGCGCGCCATTTCCGACTTCATGGTTGCGGCGAGTTGCTCCGGGGAGCTGCCGGCCACATCGACGCCTATCTGGAAGAGCTTGTCCTTCACGTCGGCGCGCTGCAGGGCGTGCACGGCTTCCTGATGGATTCTCTGGATGACGGCTGACGGGGTGCCGGCCGGCGCGAACAGCGCATGGGAGGACACCGCCTCGTAGTCGGGATAGCCGCTGCCGGCCACGGTGGGCACGCCCGGCAGCAGGCCGGAGGGTTCGGTGGAGGTGACGGCCAGTGCCCGCAGCTTGCCTGCACGCACATTCGAGATCACCGCCGCGATGCTGGGGAACATGATGTGCACGCGGGCGGCGATCAGGTCATTGACGCCCTGGATGGTGCCCTTGTAGGTGATCTGCGTGACATCAATGCCGGCCTGGGTCGAGAAGAGCACGGCGGCGAGGTGGGGTGTGCTGCCGGCCGTGGTCGAGGCGAAATTGAGTGTGCCGGGTGCGGCTTTCGCCATCTGCACGAACTCGCCCACGGTTCGGGCCGACAGGCTGGCGGGCACCACCACCGCACTCGGTGCCTTCGCGGCGAGCGTGATGGGCGCGAAGTCCCTCACCGGGTCGTAGTTGACGTTGCGCAGGAACGGTGTGATCCAGAGCGGATTGGCCCAATAGAGCAGGACGTGGCCATCGGGCACACCCTTCAGCACCGCCTCCTGCGGATGCGTCTGGCTGGGGCGGTTCTCGATCACGATGGGCTGGCCCAGGGCCGGCGCCATCACCTGGGCCATGCTGCG
>CAIPGJ010000524.1 GCA_903864555.1 uncultured Pseudomonadota bacterium
CCGCGCGTGGCGATGCCACCGACCGGGTGGTGGGGCTGGAGCTGGGCGCGGACGATTACCTGCCCAAGCCCTTCGAGCCGCGCGAGCTGCTGGCGCGGCTGCGCGCAGTGCTGCGCCGCTCCGGCGCAGTGCGGGGATCGACAAAGGACGGCGAAGTGCTGGCCCTGGGCCGGCTGGAGATCGACCGCGGCGCGCGCGAAGTGCGCCTGGATGGCCGGCCATGCCTGCTCACCGATTACCAGTTCGTTCTGCTGTCGGCGCTGGCCGCCCATCCCGGGCGCGTGCTCTCGCGCGAGGCCATCATGGACCTGGTCAAGGGCGAATCGCTGGAGGCCTTCGACCGCTCCATCGACGTGCACATCTCGCGCATCCGCCAGGTGATCGAGGATGATCCGAAGCATCCGCGCCGCATCATCACCGTGCGCGGGGCGGGCTACGTGTTCGCGAAGGCGCAGGCATGAAGCGCCTCTACCTGCAGGTCTATCTCACCGTGGTGGTGAGCCTGGTGCTGGTGGTGGTGATGGCCGGGGCGATGTGGCGCCTGGCCTTCGAGGCGAGTCCCGCGGGGCAGGCCATCGACATGGCCGGGGAGATCGTTTCCGCGCTGTTGCCGCCGCCGGATGCGCCGCCCGAGCAACTGCAGCAGGTGCTGACCCGGATCTCGACCCGTCTGGGCGCGGACCTGGCCGTGTTCGATGCGCAGCGCGCGCTGGTGGCCGCGGCCTACGCCAAGCCCGGCGCGCCCGAACTGCAACTGCCGGAACCGGGGAGCAGCCGCCACAACTGGCAGGGCACGCGCGGGGGCGGCTGGAGCATGCATCTGCCCGATGACCGCTGGCTGGCGGCGCGCCTGGGGCGTATTCCGTCGCATCCGGGCTTTTCCTGGGTGGCCTTCCTGGTGCTGATCGCGCTGGCGGTGGCACTGGTGGCGCATCCTGTAGTGCGCCGCCTGACGCGGCGGCTGGAACGCCTGGAGTTGAGCGTCAAGGCGCTGGGGGAGGGGGACTTGTCGGCGCGGGTGCAGGTGCACGGGCACGACGAGGTGGCGCGACTGGCGCACAGCTTCAACCGTGCGGCGGAGCGCATCGAGTCGCTGGTGCATTCGCACCGCATGCTGCTGGCCAATGCCTCGCACGAGCTGCGCACGCCCCTGGCGCGCATCCGCCTGGGGCTGGAACTGCAGAAGCAAACCCCCGACGCCAAGCGCGAAGCGGAACTGGAAGCCGACATCGCCGAGCTGGACCACCTGATCGACGAAATCCTCACCGCCAGCCGGCTGGATGCCACGGTCGGTCTGCCCGTCAGCGAGGAAGTGGACCTGCTGGCACTGGCGGCCGAGGAATGTGCCCGCTACGAAGCCTGCACGTTGCATGGCGAACCGGCCGTGCTGAAGGGCGATCCGCAGTTGCTCAGGCGCCTGGTGCGCAACCTGCTCGAAAACGCGCGCAAGCACGGCACGGCGCCTTACGAGGTCCACATCACCCAGGAAGACCCCCGGCTGCGCCTGGCGGTGTGCGACCACGGGCGTGGCATTCCGGCCGAAGAACGCGAACGCATCTTCGAGCCCTTCTACCGACTGCCGGGCAGTGCTGGCAACACTGGCACCGGTTTGGGACTGTCGCTGGTACGTCAGATCGCCCGCCGCCATGGGGGCGAGGCCATGGCTGGTGACAGGGCTGGTGGCGGGACTTGTATCAGTGTGATGCTGGGGCGGGGCTGAGGGCAGGACTGCTTGTGGTGTTAACCCCTTTTAACCAGGGGGTTAACATCGCGTTGGCTTTATTCCCGGAACTCGACCAGGCG
>CAIPGJ010000525.1 GCA_903864555.1 uncultured Pseudomonadota bacterium
CAAGTCACCCGGCGGCCACTGGCGAGTATGACCTCGACATCGACATGCATGGCATCGAAGCGCCCGGGAATGTCGGCGGTCTGGGTGAGGCTGGTCTTCTCCAGCAGGGCCACCACATCCGGCGAGAAACGCCGCTCGTCGGAGAACGAGGCAAACTTCACCTGCCCATCGAGCAGGGCCACCGAGGTGGTGTATTGCAGCGAGAACTTGCCGTCCAGGCCTGAATTGGGTTTGGGCCGGTCGATGTAGGGCATGACCGGCGTGGTGATGTTGACCTTCGCGATGTCGCTGGCCGTGACACCGGCCAGTTCGGCGCGGCAATCGAGTGCCGCAGTGATGACGAAGTGCGTGGCGTACTGCGAAGGAAACAGCTTCCAGGCCGGGCCGGGCTTGAGCACGCGCGCCACTTCCACCGGCGCCACCAGGTGCGAGGGATCGAACTTCTCGCCGAAGTAGGCCACGCCGAAGCCGCGCGGGCTGCCCAACGCATCGACGTCGGCGGTGAAGCCGCGTTCAGCCAGCAGCGCCGCTTCCAGGCCGCTGGCGGCGGAATCACCGCAGTGCAATGCCTTGGTCATGGAACCGATGTTGGCCATCAGGCCGCAGGCGCGTGACCCACCGATGCCCATGGCGGCCACCGTCTTGGGCACATCCAGGTCAAGCAGGTCGGCACAGGCCAGCGCGGCGGCCATCGGACCGACCAGGCCGGGCGGGTGCAGCGTCAGTTCACGCGGCTCGATTTGCTGCGAGGACAGGCGCAGCCGGCCCTGTGCGTCGATGCCCTTGATCAGGGCGCGCTGAACGCGGGCTGCCTGCGGCGGGCCGCCTGCAGCCTCGATCGTCTCGGCCAGCGCCAGCAATCCAGGCAGGATGGGTGAGAGTGCATGGTTGGCCGGATTCCACATCGGCTCGAAATCGAGCACGTGCATGGCCATGCCATTGATGCGCGCGGCCGCTTCCGGCGTGGTGGCGAAATCGCGTCCGATGACGCTGGCCTGCGGCTTGCTGCCACGCTCGCGCGCCAGGTCCCCCAGCTTCTGCGGACCGGGCTCGCCGGAGCCCGCCACCGCGACGGCCAGGCCGTCGATGAGCAGCAGCCGCCCGATGGCATCGAGAGCCTCGCCATCGGCAGGCCAGTGGCGCAACAGCGCTGCGAAGTCGCGCGTCAGGGTGTCACCCATGCCAGGCCCTCAGGACTTCGCCGGCGTGATCGCCGCCTGCAGCACTGCACGCGCCTGGTGGCGGTCGATCTCGGCAATCATGGCCGCCAGCGCCTTCGCCTTCGCCTCGCCAAGGATGGGCGTGGCCAGCGTGTCGTACTTGCGCTTCAGGCTGTCCTGCATCAGGGGATTGAGGGGCGAGCCGCTCGGGTCCTTCAGTTCGAAGCGCTCGAGTTTGCCGTCGGCAGTCTCGCAATCCACCCAGCCGGCGAAATGCACCGGGTAGAGCTTGTCGAGCTCGGCGTCGTGGACGATTTCCAGTTGCTGCGCCAGTTTCGTGATGGCCGGATCGGCAATGCGTGCCGGCTCGAACTGCGCCGGCAGCACGGCGCCATCGAGCAGTGCCGCGGCCACGCAGTAACGCGCGCTCATCTGGGCATTCAGCTCGCTGCCGGCCTCATAGTCATAACCGCATTGCACATCGACCACCTTGGCCAGGCCCACGCGCACCTTGCCGCCCTGGCTCCAGCGCGGACGCAACGCCAGCGCGGCATCCACATTGGCATGCAGGCTGCCACAACAGGAGTAAGGCTTGAAGCTGGTGTTGGCGGCATGCCAGGTCTTGCCCAGGCCATCGGTGAGCTGCGAGGCATCGGCCTTGTCAACGAAAGTGCTGAGCAGGCCGCCATCGGCCGCTTCGTAGATCTTGGTCGGGCCGGACAGCCCGAGTTCGGCCAGTTCCGCGGCCATGATGCCCGACTGCGCCGCGCGACCGGGATGGAAGCGCTTGGAGGCCGTGCCATCGGCGGTGAAAGCGAACAGCCCGCCGGACTGCGTGCCGGCCAGGCCGAGCGCCCAGGCGGTGCGTTCTTCATCGAGGCCCAGCAACACGGCCGTGGCCGCTGCCGCGCCCAGCGGACCGCACACGGCGGTCAGGTGCCAGCCACGCAGCCGCGCCGGTCCGGGGCCCAGCGCCAGTGCCGAGCGAATCATGACTTCGTAACCCGCGGCGATGGCGGTCTCCAGACGCTTGCCATCGGCATCCAGGGTTTCGGCCATGGCGAAGGCGGCGGGGATCACCACCGCGCCCGGATGCAGCTTGGCGTTGTGATAGTCATCCAGCTCGTAGGCATGCGCCGCGGTGCCATTGACCAGCGCGGCATCCGAGGGTCGCAACAGCCGCGCATCGGTTTCGCCCCACAGGCGCGCGCGTCGCGAGCCGGGCGCCGGGGTGGCCAGCGTTGCCCAGCTGCGAACGGCTTCGGTCCAGGGCTGGTCACGGCCGAACAGGGCGTCGCTGATGGTGTCCAGCGTCAGGCGGCGCAGGGCTTCGCGCACGGACTGTGGCACGTCGTCGTGGCGCAGCCCGGAAATCCAGGAGGCCACCATGCGGGTGGTGGGAATAAGGTTCGATGCCATGGGGAGTCCCGAACAGGGTTGGAAGGTTCAGAAAGCGGTCAAACCGCTGTACAGCCGGCAATTGTCTACGGGGGCGGGAGGCCCGTCAAACCGCCCGCCCGAAGAAAACAAGGCAGCGGCAGAGATGGTGCCGCCGCCGGGAGACTTGGAGCACCTAGCAGAATTGCCGTCAGGTGCTCTGACTTAGGGGCGCGCGAGGGGATGTGTCCCCTCGCATTGCTAGGCACTCTTACTCCGCCTTGATGCCAGCCGCCCGGATGATCTTGCCGTAGAGTGCGATCTCCGACTTGATCAGCTCCATGAACTGGTCAGGCGTGCTGCCAATCAGTTCATTGCCACCCTGCACGGCGAGACGTTCGATGACATCGGGCTGCTTGAGCGCCTTCACCATCTCCGCATGCAGTTTGTCGATGATGGGTCGCGGCGTGCCTGCGGGCGCACCCAGGCCCTGCCAGGCGCTGATCTCGAAGCCCTTCAGGCCCAGCTCGTCCATGGTGGGCAGGTCGGGGAGCAGCGCCGAACGGCGCAGGCCGGTGTAGCCGATGGGGCGCAGCCTGCCCACCTTGAGCATGGGCATGGAGGTGATCAGTGTGTCGAACAGCATGGGCAACTGCCCGCCCAGCACGTCACCCAATGCCACGGCACTGCCCTTGTAGGGCACATGCGTCATCGGTGCACCGGTGGACATGGACAGGAATTCGCCGGCCAGGTGGTTGGCCGAACCGGTGCCCGCGGAACCGTAGGCGATGGAACCGGGTTTGGCCTTGGCGGCAACCAGCAGCTCCGGCAATGTCCGGATGGGCGAATTCGAATTCACCACCAGCACATAACCATAGTAGGTGCCCTGTGAAATCGGCGAAAAATCCTTCAGGGGGTCATAGGGCAGCTTGGCATACATGCCTGGATTGAGCACCATCGACGTGCTCTGCAGCATGCCCAGGGTGTAACCATCCGGAGCCGCCTTGGCCAGCAGGTCGGTGCCGATGATGAGGGCCGCACCGGCGCGGTTCTCGACCACGGTGGGCTGGCCCATGAATTCGGTGTACTTCTGTGCCATGGTGCGCACGAAGATGTCGCCGGAGCCGCCGGCGGCGGCCGGCACGATCATGCGTATGGGCTTGACCGGATAGGCCGGTGCGTTGGCGGCAGGTTTGCCCTGGGCCCAGGCGCCGGTGACTGCGGCGGACAGTGCAAGCAAGGCCATCAGCTTGGTGTGGTGTTTCATAATCCCCTCCCGTTTTGTGTATTCGCGTTGTGTCGTTGCATGTTGCATGTTGCGTGTTGCGTGACGGTGCGATCGAAGTGCCGACCGCGCCCCCGCTGCTCAGGCGGCGGGTAACAAGGAAGTCCACCGACCCGGCAAACGAATGGCCTTGCTCACCGGCGGGCCCTGGATGTGATTGTTGACGTAGGCCCGTGACTGGTTGCGCCCCCAGTCGCCAGCGACGACGATGCCTATCCACTCGGGACGCTGGAACACGGGGATTTCCCGCTCCAGGTCCTCGGACTCGCCATAGGCCGCGGGCAGCAAGCCATTCTTGACGTATTCGTTGACGCGAAACCCGGTGAGGCCGACATGCCAGGCATAGTATTCGGCCAGCGAAGCCTTGATCTTCACATTGCGATACAGGTATTGGCGCAGGTCATCCTTGCTCCAGCCGTCCTTGGCGAAGACCCGGGCGATGCTGGGCCCCAGGATGATGAGCGGATGCCAGTTCGCATACACCATGCCCACTGCAGACCAGTAGCCGCAGGTGCGCTGGCCGATGACGTCGGCCAGCAGTGCCGCATGTTCTTCGGCGTTCTCGCTGCCGCTGTAGGTGGGCGGGCTGATCGCCACCACGCTCTGCACGGTGACGATGTTGTCACCGGTCCTGAAGCCACGGTCCGCGCTATAGGGCTGCCAGCCCAGTTCGGCCACGGCCTCTTCGTTCTCCGCCGCGGCCACCAGGAAGCTCTGACCGATACTGCCCTTGTCGGCGCCTTCGGGCGCATGGTGGAAGCCGCCGATGTTGCGCAGGTAAAGGCGCAGGAAGCGCCCGACACTGGTATTGGCCTGGAAGCCGGTGCGCATCACGCCCTGCCCGGCATTGAAGCCGAGTGCCTTCGCGATGGGGCCGCTCACGACGATCATGGACTCCCAGCCCGGCGTGGAACCCGCATCCTCCACCTTGAAGGCCGGGTCGGTGACCGCTTCAATCACGGCCAGCAGCACCGGCAGGTATTCGGGGCGGCAGCCGGCCATCACGCCGTTGACAGCCACGTTCCACACCGTGGCCTGACGGTTGGCGAGGGGACAGGCGCCGATGACTTCATCCGGGGCGCGATCGGTGAACTTCAGGAAGCGCTCCACGCGCGCCAGCGTGGGCGGCACGATGGGCAGCCCGTCGGCCCAGAAGTTGCGCTGGAAGTGTTCGTTGACCTCATCCAGGGTGCCGCGGAACACGATGTCGCGCGGCGCCGGCTCTGCGACGGCCTCGTTCTGCGACAGGGTGCCGGTGGCCTGCGACAGCCCGCGGATGATGGCCGGCACCAGTTCGTCTTCCACCTTGCGGCGCAACTGCTCGTCGCTGTCCACCATGGGCACACCGGGATATTCGGCGATGGCCATGTCGGGCAGGCCCAGGCCACGCGACACCACCGCAGCCTGCTTCATGAAGCCGCTGGAGATGATGGAGACGCTCGGATAGCCGACGCGTTCTGCCGCTGCACTCGCCCGCAACACGGCGGGCGTGCAGGCGCCTCAGGCGCCTATCGCAGAGATGACGGCATTGCAGCCGTGCGCCTTCAGCAACCGGGGCACGTCGGCCACCAGTTCGGTCTGCTTGGGACCGTGCACATTGCCGAAGACGTCGTAGGTGACGAACTTGATGCCGGGAAAACGCTCGCGCAGCTTTTCGCGGACGATGGGAAAGATGTCCTCGCCGCGGAACAGGTAGTCCCACAGTTCGGCCACCGTGACCCCGCTCAGGTCGGCCAGGCGCTCGTTGGGTGCGCGGGTTTCAAAGGCAGAACGGCCCAGCGGCCAGACGACTTCGAACAGTGCTTCGCCGTCGCTGGACGGGGGCATGGGTGCATTCATTGGGACGGGCTCCTCAAAACCTTGGCGCCGGCGTGTTGTTGTTGGCATGGGCGCAGACAGGTGGCGGCAAGAATAGCATGGGCATCCGGCCCGCCCGGGACTGTCGTTGCCTGTGAATGACGGCGCAATTGCCTCAGGGACGGGACGCGAACACCGGCTTGCGCGCCAGGGCATAGGCCAGTAGCGCAAACAGGCTGATGGCAGCCAGCACCAGCATCACCGCCTCGTAGCCCATGGGCCAGGCCAGCAGGGCCGCGGCGCCCACCGGCGCCGCCGCCCGGGCATACAAGCCTGACGAGGACAGCGCCCCGCCGATGCGCCCGACATGGGCCCGCCCGAAGTAGCCCGGCACGAGATTGCCGCGCACGATGGCAGCCAGTCCGCTGACCACGCCGAACAACACGGCAAAGGCGATCAGGCCGGATTCGCTGTCGGCCAGCGCAAACAGCAGAAAGGCCAGTGCCTGCCCGAAGAACACGCCATAGCCAAGGCGACGTGGCGTCAGCACGGTGCCGCAGAATCTGAACAGCACCCGGCTGGCGACCTGGGCCGGGCCCACCCATATCAGTATCGCCAGCGCCTGGCTCTCGCCCAGGCCCTTGGCATGCAGGGCCGG
>CAIPGJ010000526.1 GCA_903864555.1 uncultured Pseudomonadota bacterium
ATGCTTAAGTCAGAAATCCAAGAATGCCTGACAATGCGAGGGGACACATCCCCTCGCGCTCCCCTATCTCAGGGCGCCTAACGGCAATGCTGTTAGGGAAGTATTGAACAAGTGGGCTACGCCCCCTTGTCTATCCCCACTTCAGAGGAAACATTTGAACGGTGATCCTCGATTCGAGACTTGATTAGTGTTTCCTTAGGCGCTCAAAGTGAGAGCCCGTCATTCGGGCTTAATCCCGCTTTCTTTAATGACCTTGGTCCAGCGAGCCCACTCGGTCACGTAAACTTCCTGCGCCTTTTCCGGCGTCGTCGGCCACGTTTCTCCACCTACTAATTGTTTATTGACTTCAGGGAAAGCCAGGATTCTCGTAATTTCACGATTCAGGCTCCCAATCACAGCAGTAGGCGTTCCCGCGGGCGCTGCAAAGCTGTACCAGCCCGTGGCCTCATACCCAGGCAAGGCCGACTCCGATATCGTCGGTAACTCAGGCGCAACGCTTGATCGCTTCGCACTCGAGATTCCTATCGCCTTGAGTTTTCCGGCGCGGACTTGGGGGAACGTTTCTATGACTGTGCCGAACAGCATCGAAACGTGCCCTCCGATAATGTCATTCATTGCCAACGCTCCGCCTTTGTATGGAACGTGAACGATATTTACTTTGGCCATGACCTTCAACATCTCACCTGCCATGTGATTCCCTCCGCCAGTACCTGCGGAAGCGAAAGTCACCTTCCCAGGCTGTGAGCGCGCGAGGGCAATTAGCTCGTTTACATTGTTCACGGGGAGATTGTTGGGAACAACAAGAAGATACGGGAAGGTATAGGCCATAGTAATTGGTGAGAAATCCCGCACCGGGTCATACTCTACGTTGCGAAAGAGACTTGGGTTAATTACATGCGCCGCCACGGCCATGAGCAGTGTGTAACCGTCCGCTGGCGCCTTCGCGGCGAGGACAGTACCGACGACTCCACCCGCCCCAGGACGATTCTCCGTCAATACGGGTTGGCCTAATGACCCCAGGTGCTGTGCCACGATACGAGTGGTAATGTCCGCCCCACCACCCGGAGGAAAAGGAACGATGATACGGATCGGCTTGCTTGGATAGTCAGCCGCCTGAGCGAGTGCGGACGACGCAATGAGGATAGCGGCACTTAGAGTGCCTAACAATGCGAGGGGACACATCCGCTCGCGACCCCCTGAGTCAGGGCGCCTAACGGCAATTCTGTCAGTCGCTCTTAGAAGTTTTTTCATGCTCTTCCTTCTAATGGATCGCCGAAGGGTTTGAGGCACCGGGACATTTTCCAGCGACCAGAGAAAATGTCCCGATGCTGCTGACTGTTTGGTGGGCCCTGCTGGACTCGAACCAGCGACCAAGGGATTCAGGTTGGCACGAGTTTCCCCGTTCCCCGGACTATCTCATCACCTTCGGCCTGGCCGTTAAGGTGTCGGGCGCTCTTGGCGGTCATTAAGGGGGCTGTACCCCTCCGCTAGTCTCTGCACCTTCCGGGAATGCATTCCCGGCTTGGCTCAGGATTACCCTATCTTGCGACGTAGGCTTCCCTGAATTCACCCGATTTTCGACCGCCGTTTCCGACGGAAGTCACCGCTTGTCGATGAGTCCCCTGCTCTAACCAACTGAGCTAAGGGCCCTGCCCAAATTATCGCCGATTCAGAGGCTTAAGGGAACCATGACATGCACTTGCCAGGCACTGGATGGGCCATTGACAGGGACTGTCGGCGTATCCGGCTGCCGGCATGAAGAACACCGGATAATTATGATCATAAATTCATCGTCTATCCAATGATGACAAGGATAGCCATTCATAAATGATCATAATTTCCAAGACCGGTCGATGGCTGCCACGGTCCGCCACTGCGGTTGAAGGGACTGGACTGAACAGAAAAGGCAGGCATCGTGTGTCTGCCGAAGCCCATGGATTGCCGGCAATGTGCCGCCAGATGACGCAGTGCCAGTTACCTGATGGCTTGTCGCCCGATCCCAACCGAGCGCGGCACGTGGTCCATGCCGGGCTGAGCGTTCACTCAGGCCAAAGAACCGGAACGCCCGGCCCGACTGCGGCTGACATGGATCCAGTCTTTCCGCAGCGCGCTGCCGCTGCTCGAGCGCAGCAAGGTCTCAAACTGCTCAGCCGGTACCGCACCACCAAAGTGGAAACCCTGCATCAGTCGGATGCCGAAATCACTGAGGCACCGGGACTGGGCTTCGGTCTCCACGCCCTCGGCAACCACCGCCAGGCCCAGCGATCGGGCCATGCCGCCGATGGCAGCCACAATGGCCCTGTCGTCGGAGTCAATGACGACATCCTTGACGAAGGCACGGTCTATCTTGAGCGAACTGATGGGCAGTCGCTTCAGGTAGGAAAGCGAGGAATAGCCGGTGCCGAAGTCGTCGATGACCACCTTGACACCGAAGTCACGCAGCGCATTCAGGATGCGCAAGGTTGGCTCGACGAAGTTCATCAATCCGGTCTCGGTGATCTCCACGGCGAGCCGCTGCGGCGGCAACCCCGCGGACTCGAGCACTCGCTGCACCACCTTGAACAGGTCGCGCTGCTGCATATGCTTGCTGGTGACGTTGATGCCGGCATAGATCGGATCAAGCCCCAGGTCGGTCCAGGACCTGAGCTGATTGCACACGGTCTCGAATGCCCACTCGGCCATGGGTATGATGAGGCCGGTTTCCTCGGCCAGCGCGATGAACTCCGACGGTGGCACCAGCCTGTCGCCTCGCTGCCAGCGCATCAATGCCTCCGCCCCGGCAATTTTGCCAGTGCTGACATCGACAATCGGCTGCCAGTGCAGACGCAGCTCCTGGCGCTCCAGCGCCTTTCGCAGATCTCCCTCGACACGCAAGCGTTCCACGCTGGCCGTGAGCATGCCCGACTTGAATTCCCGCCAGGCATTGCGGCCCGAGGCTTTGGCAGCCTGCATTGCGACTTCGGCGTGCGCCAGCAGCGCCTCACTGCCATCGCTATCCTCCGGATAGGTGGCGATGCCGATGCTGGCTGTCACCCAGCACTCCTGCCCCTCGACCATCACCGGCTTGCGCAAGGCCTCGAGGATGCGTTCAGCCACGCGGCCTGCGTCCTCGCGCTCGGTGAGATCGGTGAGCAAAACCACGAACTCGTCACCGCCAAGGCGGGCAACAGCCGTGTTCTCGCCCTCGTGGCCGAGCAGAATCGGGTTGCGGCTGCGCACCGAGAGGTTGAGCCGGCTGGCCACCTCACACAACACACCGTCCCCGGCGGCCCGCGCCAGGGTGTCATTGACAATCTTGAAACGGTCCAGGTTGATCACCAGCGAAGTCACCCGTCCCCGGGCCTCCCGCGCCTGGTCGACCGCCTCTTCGAAACGGCGGCGAAAGAGGCTGCGATTGGCCAGCCCGGTAAGACTGTCGTAGTTGGACAGGCGGCGCACATGCTCTTCCGCACTCAGCCTGTCGGTGATGTCCTGGATGGTGCCGATGATGCGCACGATGTGCGAGGCGGCATCCCGCTCGGCTTCGGTCTCGATCTGCAACTGCCGCTCACCGGCGATGGTGTCTACCTTGCCCTCGAAGCGGTGACTGCGCCCGGTCTTGAGCCCGGCCAATGCCTGAAAACGGAAGGCATCGACCCCGTCAGGATAGAAAGCCGTGAGGAAATCCTGCTCCGGCACGCCCGTCTCGTTGCACTCCAGTCCCAGTATGCGAAAGCACTCCTCGGAGGCCGTCACCGTGCTGGAGGCCAGGTTCCATTCCCAGCTGCCCAGGCGCGCGATGCGCTGGGCCATGGCCAGCTTGGTGCGGCTGCGTGCCAGTTCCTCGCGCATGCGCGAAGTGCGCAGGAGGTAACGGATGCGCTCGGCCAGCAGTCTCATCTGGGGCGACTTGATGAAGAAGTCGGTGGCGCCGGATTCGTAGGCACGGGCGATCGACGCCTCATCATCGAGGCCGGTGAGCATGATCACCGGCACATGCTCGCCCTCGGGGAGCGCCCTCAGGCGGCGGCAGGTCGCAAATCCATCCAGTCCGGACATCATGGCATCGAGAAGCACGATGTCAGGACGGCACGCACCAAAGGCGTCTATCGCAGCCTGACCACTGCCGACATCGGTCACCAGCAGGCCGCGCTCTTCCAGCGCCGCCTTGACCAGCATGCGCACCATTGCATCGTCGTCCACGACAAGGACGCTGTCCGAATTATTAGTCACTTGTTCCGCTCCTCCGGAAATTATGCACCTATCCGTTCTGGATCGATGCGATCCGGATGTGGACAGGGATGAGCCCGCTGACCTCTGCGACACCATGGACGCCATCAGCAGCGATGATTCCGATGTTTCCAACACGATCACAGCCGACACGATCACAGTTGCCGGCGGCCACGATGGCGATGAAGATGAAGGTTTCGGGGATCGGCTAGGCAGAGACGACGCCTGCCGAGAAAGACTCGCTTGCGCCCTGCGTGCCGCCCCGGACAGCGCAGGCATTGCCCGCAGCCAGCCCGGCAATGACGGGACGCATCACCTGCCGCGCGGCAGACCGAGCAGTCGTTCGGCGATGATGTTGCGCTGGATTTCCGCGGTGCCCGCGCTGATGGTGAAGCGCAGGGCGTTGAGGTAGTCCACCGAGGAGAGCCCCTCGTCCCGCCGCCGTTCCAGCCCGCCAATGCCGAGCAGGTCCGTGGCCAGACGCGCGATCTTCTGCTTCATCTCGGCAAAGTACAGTCGCACCACCGAGCCTTCCGGCCCGGGATAACCGGTTCTGTCGATGCGCGACACCATGGTGTAGACCAGTGAGCGTAATGCCGATATCTCCGCCCTGAGGACCGCCAGGCGGGAAACGAACTCATCGTCCTCGATGGCAGCCTTGCGTCCATCCGGACCAGGATGGCTGCGCGCCCAGGCAATCAGCCTTTCCAGTTCCAGTGACAGTTCGATCTGGTCACGCGCATGCGCGGTGCCGCGCTCGAACCCCAGCGTGGACATGGCCACACTCCAGCCCTCGCCGACCCGGCCCACCACATTGGCCAGGGGAATCCGCACCTCGTCGTAGAACACCTCGTTGAAGTGGTGCTCCCCCACCAGATTGCGGATCGGTCGCACCGTGATGCCGGGGGTGCGCATGTCGCAGATCAGCCAGGTGAGGCCGCGATGGCGTGATGATTCCGGATCGGTGCGGATCAGCAACTCCTGGTAATCGGCGATATGGGCATAGCTGGTCCAGATCTTCTGCCCGTTGACCACCAGGTGCTCGCCCTCGATGCGTCCGCTGGTGCGCAGGCTGGCCAGGTCAGAACCGGCCGAGGGCTCGGAGAAGCCCTGGCACCACACCACCTCGCCCCGGAGTATCTTCGGCAGGTGGAAGGCCTTCTGCTCATTGGATGCCCGGGTGATCAGCGTCGGGCCGCCATGGTTGAGGCCGACCATGCCCGCCCCCACATGTGGCGCTTCGGCGCGCGCGTATTCCTCGTACCAGATGATCTGGCGCAGCAGTGGCAGGCCCAGCCCGCCGTATTCGCGCGGCCAGGAAATACCGGCCCAGCCGCCCTGATACTGCGTGCGCTGCCAGCCCAGGTCGTATTCGCGCTGGCCGGCGGCATCACGCGGGCGCGGCATGCGCGGCTGGTTGGCTTCTATCCATTCCCGCACCTGCGCGCGGAACAATTCGTCGTCGGCACTGAACAGCGGATGGAGGGCTGCTGTCATGGGCATCAGACCGGGGCTGCGGACTGCAGGATGCGCTGGTGATGGTGGCGGTTGAGGCCGCCCAGCAGGTCCAGGGTATGCGCCCGCTTGAGGTAAAGGTGAGCCGTCACTTCGGCGGTAAAGCCCATGCCACCGTGTATCTGTATGCAGGCGGCGGCGTTCTTCAGGGCCGCCTCGGCGGCCAGGATCTTGGCGGCCGAAGCATGGAAGGCGCGGGATGGCGAGTCCATCGGCTGCAAGGCTGCCATGACGATTTCGCCCCAGGCGACCTCCACACGCGCCAGCATGTCAGCCGCCTTGTGCTTGATGGCCTGGAAGGCGCCAATGGGCTGGCCGAACTGCTCGCGCACCTTGGCATGCTCGAGCGCGAGATCGAGCGAAGCACGGGCGCCACCCGCGAGTTGCGCTGCCACC
>CAIPGJ010000527.1 GCA_903864555.1 uncultured Pseudomonadota bacterium
ATCAGCATCCAGACCAGGTAAAGAACCCCGATCCTGATCAGCGCGGCTGGCTTGCTCGTCAGCGCGGCAAACAGCATCGCCGGCTGCACACTGCGCCCGGCATGGGCTTCGGCACACGCCTGCATGAGGCCGGCAGACAGGCAGGGTATGAGGGCGCTGGCAATGAACGGGCCGATCCACGGGATCCAGTTGATGACTGCAGACACGATCAGGAACAGCATCATGAGCATCAACCATTCGGCAGGGGCTTTCACGAACAGGGCCCAGCCCTGCTTCAGCCATTTCCAGCCATTGCCCGCGGGCACGATGCGCATCAAGGCATGGGCTCCAGCGGTGTCGCCATCTGGCGGCGCAATTCGAGGATCCGTCGGAAATGCTCCGGGTCGTGGGCATGTGTCAGTTCGCCGGCCCGCGGCAGGTGGAAATCAAACAGGCGTGACAACCAGAAGCGCAGCGCTCCCGCACGCAACATCAGCGGCCAGGCGTTACATTCGCCCGTGGTGAGGGCACGGCCCTTGCGATAGGCATGCACCAGCGCAGCGAGGCGCACGGGATCCAGGTTGCCATCGGGCAGGCAGCACCAGTCATTCACGGTGACTGCGAGGTCGAATAGCAGTGTGTCGATGCCGGCAAAGTAGAAGTCGATGATGCCGCGCAGGCTTTCCGCGCCCGCCGGGCCGTCCCAAAGCGCATTGTCGCGGAACAGGTCGGCATGCACGGCGCCATGGGGCAGGTCTTGCGTGCGGACCAGGGCTTGCACTGCGAGCTCGGATTCGAGCAAAGCCCGCCGCGAGTCATCCAGAAAGGGCAGTACCAGAGGGGCTGTCTCGTGCCACCAGGCCGGGCCACGGGGATTGGCGGTGGTGCCCGGATAGGTGCGGGCCGCGACATGCATGTCGGCCAGCGCGCTGCCGATGAGTGCGCAGTGGTGCGCTGAAGGGGCCATGACGGGGGCGCCAGCCAGGCGGGTGACGATGGCTGCCGGCTTCTCGTTGAGGGTGCTGAACAGACTGTTGTCACGGTCTGCAATCGGTGCCGGGCAGGGAATGCCATGCCTGGCCAGGTGGGACATGAGATCCAGATAGAAGGGGAGCTGTTCGGCGGGCAGTCGCTCGAACAGGGTCAGCACATAGCGCCCATGGCTGGTGGTGACGAAGTAATTGGTGTTCTCGATGCCTGCGGCGATGCCTTTCAGCTCGACCAGGCTGCCCACGGCATAGCCTTGCAGCCACCGGGAAAGTTGTTCAGCAGTAACGGTGGTGAATACCGACATGGATGCAATCAGCGATGGATGCCGCTTCGTCCCGGGGTGTCGGGAACACGCGGTCTGCTCAAAACTGCCGGATCACCCGCATCGGGACACGCAGTCCGGAGTCGCCAAACGGGCGCATGCCGGTGGTGTCTCGCTGGTCAGGCAACAGGTGGTACACAGTCCCGTCGGGGGTGGTTACCTTCACCGCGCGCTCTCCATTCACCACGACTTCCTCGACCTGGTCATTCGGTCCGGGTGTGATGCTGACTGAGGCCTCGCCCAGGGGGGCCTCAGCGCCCGGCCCGCCAGGGGCGGGAGGTGGGGGTGGCAGCGGCTCGAGCTTGGGTTGTGCCAGCGTCGCCAGCGGCAGCGCAAGCAGTGCGATCGCGAGTAAGGGTCTGACGCGGCGGAACATGGGCTGC
>CAIPGJ010000528.1 GCA_903864555.1 uncultured Pseudomonadota bacterium
CCCCCTATGCCGATTGACAAGGGGGTTAACACCCGCAGCACTGCTGCGTCTTGCCCGCAATCCGGCCAGGCACGTCTGACCCTGGGCCAGCTTGACACTGCCGTGCATCCTGTCGACACTTGTGCGCGGCTGCCAATGGCGGCCCAGACTCTCTCCCTGCAGACCAGAAGAACAATAAAGCGGATCCGATGCGCATCCTGTATGTCAGTACCGAGGTGTATCCGGCCCTCAAGACGGGCGGCCTGGCCGATGTGAATGCCGCCTTGCCCCGGGCGCTGATCGACGCTGGCGAGGACGTGCGGCTGCTGTTGCCGGCTTTTCCCGCGATCATGGCTGCGGCCGAAGCCGAAGGGCTGGTCGAGGTGGCGCGCCTGCAGGCGCCACTGCCCCTGCCCGGCGCCGGGACGGCGGTACGGCTGCTGCGTGGGTCTTTGTCCGGGGTCAGTGCCTATCTGATCGAGGCGGGCGGCTTGTATGCGCAGCCGGGCAATCCCTATGTCGATAAGCAGGGCCACGACTGGCCGGACAACCATCTGCGCTTCGCCCTGCTGGCCTGGGTGGCCTCACGCTTTGCCGATGCCGGCATCGATGGCTGGTGCCCCGACATAGTGCATGGACACGATTGGCATGCCGGTTTGGTGCCGGCTTATCTGGCTGCGCGTGGCGGGGAGCGCCCAGGCTGCGTGTTCACGGTGCACAACCTGGGCTATCAGGGGCAGTTCCCGGCGGAACGTTTCCAGGAACTCGGCTTGCCGGCGCATTTTTTCTCGCTGACCGGCCTGGAGTTCTACGGCAAGCTCAATTTCATGAAATCCGGCCTGCACTATGCCGACCGTATCACCACCGTGAGCCCGACTTACGCGCGCGAAATCCAGACGCCGGAATTCGGTTTCGGCATGGACGGCCTGCTGCGCTCTCGTGCGGGTGTGCTGTCGGGCATCCTCAATGGTGTGGATTACGCGATCTGGCAGCCGACGACGGATGTGGCAATTCCCGCCCGCTACAGCGCCAGCGATCCGGCGGGCAAGGCTTTGTGCAAGGCCGGCCTGCGCGCCGAATTGGGGCTTGCTGCGCTGCCGGGGCCGCTTTTCTGCGTGGTCAGCCGCCTGAGTGAGCAAAAGGGTCTGGATCTGGTGCTGGAAGTGCTGCCGGAGTTGGTACGGGCCGGGGGGCAGCTTGCGCTGCTCGGGTCCGGCGACAGCGCCCTGGAATCCGGTTTCATGGCGGCCCAGGCGCGCTATCCGGGGGCAGTCAGCGTGCGTCTGGGTTATGACGAGGCGCTGGCCCACCGCCTGTTTGCCGGCAGCGATGTGACGCTGGTGCCTTCGCGGTTCGAGCCCTGCGGCCTGACCCAGATGTACGCCATGGCCTATGGCGCGCTGCCGCTGGTTCGCCATGTCGGCGGGCTGGCCGATACCGTCGTCGATGCCGATGCCGCCAGCCTGGGCGCCGGCACGGCCACCGGACTGGTGTTTGCCGGGGCGACGGCGCCTGCGTTGCGGGAGGCCCTCACCCGCGCCTTCGACCTGTGGCGGGACGCCGGCCGCTGGGCCCGGGTGCGTGACTGCGGCATGCGCCAGGACTTCGGCTGGCAGCCGGCAGCGGCCCGCTACCAGGCCCTCTATCGGGACCTTCGCCCGATGGCATGATCATTGCGAATGGATGTCTGATCCCCGCCTGGTCGGTACCCCGAGTTCCGGGAGGCCCGGGGCTACAATGCATCCTTGCCTGAGCAGGAAGTTGAATGGATTCAATCGTCAGTAAGAACAGTCTCCCGGCAGCCGACCCCGCCGGATCAGAAACCCGGTCGCTGCGCCAGGCTATCTCGAGGCATCTCATCTATACCGTGGGCAAGGACGCCTTTGCCGCCTCCAAGCGGGACTGGCTGCACGCCGTGTCCAACGCCGTGCGTGATCGCCTGATCGAGCGCTGGATGGATACCACGCGCCGGTCCTATCAGCAGGATGCCAAGCGTATCTATTACCTGTCGATGGAATTCCTGCCCGGCCGCGCGCTGTCCAATGCCCTCATCGCCCTGGGCATCCACGAGGAGTGTGCCGATGCCCTGCGCGAACTGGGGCTGGACCTCGATGAGCTGGATGCGCTGGAGCCGGACCCGGCCCTGGGCAATGGCGGACTGGGCCGTCTGGCTGCCTGCTTCCTCGATTCCATGGCCACCGTGGGCCTGCCCGGCTTCGGCTACGGCATCCGCTACGAATACGGCATGTTCGCCCAGCGCATCGTCGACGGGCGCCAGGTGGAATACCCCGACCACTGGCTGGTGGCAGGCAACCCCTGGGAGTTTCCGCGTCCCGAGGTGAAGTACGCCATCCAGTTCGGCGGGCATGTGGAGTACCGCGACCGGGTGGCCCACTGGGTGGACACCGACGATGTGCTCGCCATGGCCTACGACACCATCGTTCCCGGCTGCGGCAACCGCGTGGTCAACACCTTGCGGCTGTGGTCGGCCACCGCCACCGAAGAGATCGATCTCACCTACTTCAACCAGGGCAACTACACCGCCGCGATCGAGCGCAAGAACCACTCGGAGAACGTGTCGCGCGTGCTCTACCCGGACGACAGCACCGAGCGCGGCCGCGAACTGCGTCTGCGCCAGGAGTACTTCTTCGTCAGCGCCTCGCTGCAGGACCTGCTGCGGCGCTACTTCGAAGCCCACAAGGGTGTCGAGCAACTGGCCGACAAGGTCGCCATCCACCTCAATGACACGCACCCGGCCATCGCCGTGCCGGAGATGATGCGCCTGCTCATCGATGTCCACCGTATTCCGTGGACCCTGGCCTGGCGCCTGTGCACGCGCATCTTCTCCTACACCAACCACACGCTCATGCCCGAGGCGCTGGAGACATGGCCGGTGCACATGCTCGAGCGCGTGCTGCCGCGTCACATGAAGATCATCTACGACATCAACGAGATGTTCCTCGACCACGTGCGCCAGGAGCATCCCGACGACCAAGACCTGCTGCGGCGCATTTCCCTGATCGACGAGGAGCACGGCCGGCGGGTGCGCATGGCCCACCTGTCGGTGGTGGCCAGCCACAAGGTGAACGGCGTCTCCAAGCTGCATTCGCAGCTGCTCAAGGACACGGTGTTCGCCGACTTCCACAAGTTGATGCCGGGGCGTTTCACCAACTGCACCAATGGCATCACGCCGCGGCGCTGGCTGGCGCTGGTCAATCCGGGCCTCGCAGGGCTCATCGACAGGCACATCGGCGGGCGCTGGCGCACCGACCTCGACGAGCTGGAAAAGCTGCATGGCCTGGCCGGCGACCACAGCTTCCTGGCGGCCTTCCAGGCGGTGAAGATCGCCAACAAGAACCGCCTGGCCGAGTACGTGAAGCGCGTCACCGGCATTGCCATCAGTGCGGATTCGCTGTTCGATGTGCAGATCAAGCGCATCCATGAGTACAAGCGCCAGCTGCTCAACGTGCTGCACGTCATCGCCCGCTATCAGGCCATCCTGGCCGAACCCGGGCGTGACTGGATCCCGCGCACCGTGATCTTCAGCGGCAAGTCGGCTTCGGCCTATTTCATGGCCAAGCTCATCATCAAGCTCATCAATGATGTGGCGGCCGTCATCAATGCCGATTCGCGCGTGGCCGGACGCCTGAAGGTGGTGTTCGTGCCCAACTACGGGGTGTCGGTGGCCGGGCTCATCATTCCCGCGGCCGACCTCTCCGAGCAGATCTCCACCGCCGGCACCGAGGCCTCCGGCACGGGCAACATGAAGCTGGCCCTCAACGGCGCGCTCACCATCGGCACCGATGACGGTGCCAACATCGAGATCCGCGAGGCGGTGGGCGACGAGAACATCTTCATGTTCGGCCTGCGCACCCCGGAGGTCGGGGAGCTGCGCGCCTCGGGCTACCGGCCGCGCGAGCTCTACGAGGCCGACCCGGCGCTGAAGAAGGTCATCGACAGCATCGCCTCAGGGACCTTTTCGCCCGGACAGCCGGAACGCTTCCTGCCGATCGTGCATTCGCTGCTGGACCACGGCGACCATTACATGCTGCTGGCCGATTTCGCGCATTACCTCGATACCCAGAAGCGCGTCGATGCCCTGTACGCCGACAGCGATGCCTGGACGGCCATGGCCATTCGCAACGTCGCGTCCATGGGCCGCTTCTCCAGCGACCGCACCATACTGGAATACGCCAACGACATCTGGGGTGTGCACTCGCTCAACGCCTGATGCCGCAGGAGTATCCAGGCGTAAGCTTGACAGGCGGTTGATAATCGATTTCTGGACGGTCCTTGTTCAAATCATGCACACAGGTTTCATGGGGATGCGATTTTCAATAGCCCCGATTCAAGGAGGCACGGGGGATCGTGTCCCCCTTATTCAACACCCTGCTAACCGGCGTCACATAGCGCTGTTACCCTGTGCCCATGCTCAGTCCTGAAGTCATTGTGGTCCTGGCGGCCGCCCGTCACGCCGACCCCTTTGCCGTGCTGGGCCTGCACGAAATCGAAGGTGCCCTGTGGGTGCGCTCGGTGCAGCCCGATGCCACGGCCGTGGCCGTGATCGATGCGACCAGCGGCCGTTTAGTCGCCCCCTTGCAGCGCGTGCATGCCGATGGCGTGTTCGAGGGCCGCATCCCGCGCCGGCGCAAACGCTTCCACTATCGCCTGCGCGTGAGCTGGGGCGACGCGGTGCTGGACATCGAAGACCCTTATCGTTTCGGCCAGGTGCTGGGCGAAACCGATGTCTGGTTGCTGGCCGAGGGCCGCCACCAGCGCCTGTACGAAAAGCTGGGCGCGCACCCGGCCATGATGGAGGGCGTGCCTGGATTCTCCTTTGCGGTATGGGCGCCGGGTGCGCAGCGCGTGGCCCTGGTGGGCGACTTCAACCACTGGGATGGGCGGCGCCATCCGATGCGCCTGCGCCGTGAATGCGGTGTGTGGGAGTTGTTCCTGCCCGGCATCGAGACGGGCGCCTGCTACAAGTTCGAGATCCGCGATGCCGCCGGCCAGTTGCTGCCCCTGAAGGCCGACCCCTTTGCCTTTGCCGCCGAGCTGCGCCCGGCCACGGCATCGGTGCTGTGCACCGAGCCCGATAGCAGTGCGCGGGCCACCGCTGCCCTGCCCTCGGCGGCGCGCAACCGCCCGGTGTCCATCTATGAAGTGCATGCCGGTTCTTGGCGCCGCGGTGCCGATGGCCGCCTGCTGGACTGGTCGGAAATGGCGGGTCAGCTGCTGCCCTATGTGCAGCAGACCGGATTCACGCACGTGGAATTCATGCCGGTGATGGAGCATCCCTTCGACGGCTCCTGGGGCTATCAGACCACCGGCCTGTATGCCCCCACCGCGCGCCATGGGTCGCCGGCGCAGTTTGCAGCGCTGGTGCAACGGTTCCATGAGGCGGGTATCGGTGTGCTGCTGGACTGGGTGCCGGGGCATTTCCCGGCCGATGCGCATGCGCTGGCACGCTTCGATGGCACCTGCCTGTACGAGCATGCCGATCCGCGCCAGGGCTGGCACCCGGACTGGGACACCCTCATCTACAACTATGGCCGGCACGAGGTGTGCAACTTCCTGACCGCCAATGCCCTGTTCTGGCTGGAGCGTTACGGCGTGGCAGGGCTGCGCGTGGATGCCGTGGCTTCCATGCTGTATTTGGACTACAGCCGTCGCGAGGGTGAGTGGGTGCCCAATGCCCACGGCGGACGGGAGAACCTGGAAGCCGTCGCCTTCATCCGTGAAACCAACACCCGGGTGGGCGCCGCCTTTCCCGAGGCCGCCATGGTGGCGGAGGAATCCACTGCCTGGCCGGCGGTGTCGCGGCCGGTGCACGACGGCGGGCTGGGCTTTCACTACAAGTGGAACATGGGCTGGATGCACGACACGCTGGAGTACATGCAGCACGACCCGGTGCATCGCCGCCATCACCACGACCAGCTCACTTTCGGTCTCATCTACGCCTTCAACGAGAACTTCGTGCTGCCGCTGTCGCATGACGAAGTGGTCCATGGCAAGGGCTCGCTGCTCTCGCGCATGCCCGGTGACCGCTGGCAGCAGTTCGCCAATCTGCGCCTGTACTTCGGCTTCATGTGGGCGCATCCGGGCAAGAAGCTGCTGTTCATGGGCTGCGAATTCGGCCAGCGTGACGAGTGGAACCACGACGCCCAGCTCGACTGGGGCGCGCTCGCCGACGGCCAGCACCTGGGCGTGCAGCGCCTGGTGGGCGACCTCAACCGTGCCTATCGCGGGCAGCCCGCCCTGCATGAGCTCGACTGTGAGCCGGGCGGTTTCGAGTGGATCGACTTCTCCGACCGGGAACAGAGCGTGCTGGCCTTCCTGCGTCGCGGCATGGGCGAGGATGCGCTGGTGGTCACCGTGTGCAACTTCACGCCGGTGCCGCGCAGCGGCTATCGCATCGGCGTGCCCCGCCTGGGCCGCTACGAGGAAATCATCAACACCGATGCCGCCTGCTATGGCGGCTCCAACATGGGCAATGGCGGCGGCGTGGATGCCGTCGCGGCACCCTGCCACGGTCGCGCCCAGTCGATTGCCGTGACACTGCCGCCGCTGGCCTGCGTGATGTTTGCGTGGAAGCCTGCATGAATGCCGCCAGGCCGGTGCTCCCTGCAGCCCTCGCCGCCCATCGCGGGCTGGCAAGGCTGGCCCGTCCGCGCCTGGAAGCGGGTCGTCACTGGCCGCTGGGTGCCTGCTGGGATGGCGGCGGCGTCAACTTTGCCCTGTTCTCGGCCTTTGCCACGCAGGTGGACCTGTGCCTCTACGACGCGGCCGGCGTGCATGAGCTGGCGCGCATCACCCTCACCGAATGCACCAACCAGGTCTGGCACGGCTATCTGCCCGATGCGCGCCCGGGCCTGGTGTATGGCTACCGCGTGCACGGCCCCTATGCGCCGGAAGAGGGCCATCGCTTCAAC
>CAIPGJ010000529.1 GCA_903864555.1 uncultured Pseudomonadota bacterium
CCCTTGTAGGGGATATGCACCATGTCCAGGCCCAGGGAGTGGGCCATCAGCGCGGTACCCAGATGGATCACCGAGCCTACGCCGGTCGAGCCATAACTGATCTTGCCCGGATTCTTGCGCACGTAATCGACGAATTCCTTG
Organism: uncultured Pseudomonadota bacterium; assembly: GCA_903864555.1. Next base: position 142 of record CAIPGJ010000529.1, read on the forward strand.
AAGTTGTTGGCCGGACTGCTGAGCGGCGCATAGAGCACGTAAGGCTGGAAGCTCACCTGCGCCACCGGCGCCAGCGCGGTTTTGACGTCACGGTCGAACTTCTTGAACACTGCGTTGATGGCGGTCGAGCCGCCGGTGCTGAGCAGCAGGTGGCCATCGGGCGGGGCGTTCACGGTCATGTTGACGGCGATGATGCCGTTGGCGCCGCTAACGTTCTCGACCACGACGGCAACCGGCAGGCGCTCGCCCAGCTTGGCAGCCACGGTGCGCGTGATGAAGTCCAGGCCGCCGCCGGCCGTGACGGTGGTCACCAGCTTGATCGGTTTCGAGGGAAAGCCGGGTGCAATCTGGCGCTTTTCCTGGGCTTGTGCCTGGGACTGGGCGGCGAAGGCCGCCAGGCAGGCTGCGGCGATCAGGGTCGCCTGGATGCGAGTATTCATTGGGTTCTCCGGGTTATCGATTTGTCGCAAAAGCTTAAACGAAAATGCCTGCCGCCTCATCCGGAGATTGTGTTCCGATTTGCGTGCGAGCCTCCGGGCCCGCAGTGATGTGGACGAGCGGCAGGCAAAAAAAATCCGGCAGCCATGCTGCCGGATTCCGGTCGCGGCGTATGGCTAAGCAGCTTTGGCCTGGGCTGCCTTGGCGCGCAGGGCCTGCAGCGTGCCACCCTGCTTGACGCTGCCCGGCAGCGGATGGCCGACGATGTCCTCGGCCATGAGGGCGCATTCGATCAGCTTGTCCAGGTCGACGCCGGTCTCGATGCCCATCTCGTTGCACATGAACACGAGGTCTTCGGTGCAGACGTTGCCGGCGGCGCCCTTGTGCTTGGCAAACGGGCAGCCACCCAGGCCGGCAACGGCCGAGTCGTAACGGTCCACGCCCATTTCCAGGCCGGCAAAGGCGTTGGCGATGCCCATGCCGCGGGTGTCATGCAGGTGCAGCTTGAGGGCGAGCTCGGGAAACTTCTCGCGCACTGCGCCCACGGTGCGCTTGATGGAAAGCGGGGTGCCCCAGGCCATGGTGTCGGCCAGCGAAACTTCCACGATTTTCAGGTCCTGGGTGGCGGCCAGTTCCAGCAGATCGCCGACCAGCTTGACCACGGTCTTGGCCGAGATGTCACCCTCGAAGTTGCAGCCGAAGGCGGAGGAGATGGAACCCCGATCGACCGGCAGCCCATTGGCCTTGCAGGTGGCAACGAACTTGATCACCTCGGCGCGATAGCCTTCCTGGGTCTGGTTGTTGTTGCGCTTGAGGAAGGCATCGGACGGATACATGTTGATCTTGCCGTCGATGTAGAGCTTGTCCTTGTGGGTGAGGGCGCGCTGCAGGCCCTGCTCGTTCAGCCACAGCCCGGCGAACTGCACGCCAGCCACCGGAATGATGCCATCCACCACGGCGTCGGCATCGGCCCAGCCGGGCACGCGCTTGGGGTTGACGAAAGAGGCCGTCTGGATGCGCTTCAGGCCGGTCTGGCCCAGGGCGTTGATGAACTCGATCTTGCGTGCAGTGGGAATCGGACCGGGTTCGATCTGGAAGCCCTCGCGGGGACCTTCTTCGGTGATACGTATGGAGCGGGGAAGATCGGACATGGTGACAACTCCTCAGTGAATGCAATGCAGGTGGAATTCATGTTCCGGTCGCGGCCCGTGGCAGATGGTCACATATCGAATGCCGGGTTGATGACCGGTTGGAAGGCGGAAGTATACTGCAGGATGTGCTGCCTTCTTTGGCACCGGTATGGTGTCTCTGCGACGCCTCTCTGCCTTGACCTGATTGCCAGAAATTCCGTATAATTTCAGGGTTCTATCAGTGTTCGATCAGCGTTCGTCGTGGCCTTTCGATGAAATCTTCCGGTGGGGGCGGGAGCGGACAGGATGGAACGGGTTGACCGAAGAAACGTGCAGACTAGCGACAACAGCGACAATAGCCACTACAGCAACTCCCATCGGCGCCTGCAGCATGACCCCACAGGCCAGGCTGCCCGAAAGTCGATTTCCATCCTTCGCACGGTGTGCATTGCAGGATCCGGGACAGCACCGGCAAGTCGTGGCGGATGTCCATCCGGTGGGCAGTGGGCGGTCTTGTGCAAGGCTGCAGCAGGATTGCAGTGCTCCCGCGTAGGTCCGTCTCGGTTCAGTAGCAGCCAGCGAAAAACAGTGAACAGGGGAATCCATGTCCATTCTGCCCGAAGCCGCCCTGAAGTATGTCGGGGTCGAGTCGGAGATCGAGATCGCGGTTGATCCGGTGGAGCGCGGCCAGATACGCCGCCATGCCCAGGCAATCGGTGATGAAGATCCCATCTACTGGGAAGCCTGTGAGGCCAACAAGCGTTATGGCGGCCCGGTGGCACAGCCTTTCTTTCCCATCCACATGTTCCGCCGCGCCTATGGCACGGAGGATCCGGTCGAGGCCAACGCCAAGGACCCTGACTACGACGGCGCACTCAAGGTGCGTGGTGGGCTGCCCGAGATCGAGCCCCTCAGCCACATGCCGGTGATGAACGGCGGATCCGAAATCGAATTTTTCCGCCTGGCACGCCACGGTGAAACGGTGAAGTTGCGCGCGCGCTATGCCAGCATCACCGAGAAGGAGACGAGCAAGGGGCCCATCATCCTCATCGTCAGCGAGACCGACTACATGACGGGCGATGGCGAACTGCTGGCGCGGCAGCGCCACACCCGCATCAGGAGGCCGGTGAAAAAATGATCGACGCAAACAAGCAGCTCTACTTCGAAGATGTCGAAGTCGGCATGGAAGTACCCAGTCTCACCAAGGGACCGATGACCACAGCGCACATCATGCGCTGGTCGGCCACCATGGAGAACTGGCACAAGATCCACTACGACACCCCGTTTGCCGTCAACCACGACAAGCTGCCCGGCGTGCTGCTGAACGGTTCGTTCAAGCAGCAATGGCTGGCGCAACTGCTCAAGGACTGGGTCGGCCTGAACGGCTGGGTGTGGAAGCTCAACTACCAGTTCCGGGCGATGAACCTGGTGGGCGAGACGCTCACCATCTGGGGCAAGGTCACGGCCAGGCGTGATACCCCGGATTACGGCCTGGTGGAGCTGGACATCGGCATCGTCAATGATCAGGGCAAGGAGTCCACCCCGGGCAAAGCCACGGTGGCGGTACCCTACCGCAATGGCAAGCCGGTGCCCTATCCCTTTGTCCCCCCGAAGGGCTGAAGCGCAGGCACATCGAATCAACCGGTGCCGCCGATGCGGCCCCGACTCCCGACCAAAATAACCGGCGTGAATGCGCCGACAAACCCTGAGGAGCACATCGTGGAAGAACTTCACCCGAACCAGCTTTACCAACTGCCCCCCGAAGTGGAGGAGTTCCGCTTGCTGGCCCGCAAGGTGTGCCGCGAGGAACTGATGCCGCTGGAGCGCGAGTACCTGCCGCATCCCGGCCATGCACTGGGCATGAAGGAATCGATCAAGGTCAAGAACGTGTTCGGCAAGGAGGTCGCCGCGCGCCTGGAGAAGGTGTCGCGCGACACCGGCCTGTGGTACGTGATGGTGCCGGAGCAATACGGTGGCATGGGCATTTCGCTGCTGGCCCGCGCTGTCATCCTGGAAGAACTGAATTACTGTGCCGTGCCGTTGCCGGTGGCCCATGTGGCCAACATTCTGTACGCCTGCAAGGGCGATCAGGTCGAGAAGTACCTGAAGCCCGTGATCGAGGGGCAGAAGAACACCAGCTTCGGCCAGACCGAGCCGGGCGCCGGCTCCGACCCCGGTGGCATGATGAGCACCAAGGCCGTGCGTGATGGTGACTTCTGGGTTCTCAACGGGACCAAGATGTGGATCTCGATGGCGCATCAGTCCGACTTCATCATGCTGCAGGCAGTGACTGATGCGACCAAGCGCCAGCGTGGTGGCATCACCATGTTCCTGTTGGACCGGGATGCGCCGGGTCTGTCCATCGATCCCAAGGGTATCCGCACCTGGCATGGCTCGGCGCAGTACGTGGTGAACATGGACAACGTGCGGGTGCCGCATGCCAACGTGCTGGGCGAAGTGGGCGGCGGCTTCAGCCTCGGCCAGCAGTGGCTCACCATCCATGACCGCCTGCTGCGTGGTCCGCTTGCCCTGGGCAAGATGATCCGCGGCCTGCACGACTGCATCGAGTGGTCCAAGCAGCGCGTCACCTTCGGCAAGCCCATCGCCGAGCGCCAGGCCATCCAGTGGAAGCTGGTGGACATGTACATCAAGATCAACGCGCTGCG
>CAIPGJ010000530.1 GCA_903864555.1 uncultured Pseudomonadota bacterium
ATCCCGACCTCGAACCCTTATGGGCCGAGGCGCAGGAGCACGACCTGGCGGTGGCGCTGCACACCTTCACCGCCTATCCCCCCTATGCGCCGGGCGGCCAGGACACCTGGGGCAACCGCATGCTGCAGACCTCCTGTGCGCACCCCTGGTGCGGCCAGCGCAACATCGCCGCGCTGATTGGCGGCGGCGTCATGGAGCGCTACCCGCGCCTGCGCGTGGGCACCCTGGAAGCCGGCCATGGCTGGCTGCCCAACTGGTTGCTGCGCCTGGACGAGATGTGGCGCACCATGCGCCCGGCCATGTCCGATGACGCCAAGCGCAAGCCCAGCGAATACGCGCTGTCCGGGCGTTACTTCCAGAGCATCGACATCTTCGAGGGCGAGAAGATGACCCAGGCGGTGAACGACCTGATCGGCGACCACGTGCTGATGTTCGGCTCCGACTACCCGCACGGGGAGAGCTACTACCCCGAGTCGGCCAATATCGTCACGAAATGGAACCTGCCCGAGGCGAGCAAGCAGAAGCTGCTGTGGGATAACGCGGCGAAGTTCTATGCCAGGAGCGGGCTGAAGTAGGTCGGCGGCGGTCCGGGGTGGCACAGATCTTTGTCAGTTGATCCAGCGGGCCTGCGCCGGATCGGGCCTGGCAGTATTTCCACGGTGTCTGTTGCGCCCCTACGTTTAATCCACTTTGATGCCCACGTCCTTGATGAATTTTGTCCATCTTGGAATTTCAACCTTCAGCCATTGAGCGAACTCTTCGGGCGAATTCGCCACCGGCTCTGCGCCTTCGTCCGCCAGGCGTTTAATGACCTCCGCTGAACGCATGGCTTTCACCACTTCCGCATTCAGCTTGTCGATGACGGGCTTCGGGGATCCTGCCGTCGTGAAGATGCCCTGCCAGCTGCCCATCTCGTATCCGGGATAGCCCGCTTCTATCATGGTGGGTACATCAGCTACCAGGGCTGTACGGCGGATACTGGTGACGGCAAGCGGGTGCAGCTTGCCGGCGCGGATTTGTCCGATCACCGAAGGCAAGGTGGCGAAGCTCAGATGCAGCCGTCCGGCCATGACGTCCAGGAGCACGCTGGCCGCAGCCTTGTAGGGCACATGCGTCATCTCTATCCCGGCCATCTTGTTCAGCAGTTCTCCGGCCAGATGTGTCGACCCCCCGTTTCCTGACGAGCCGAAATTGAGTTCGCCGGGCCTGGCCCTGGCCAGCGCCACGAGTTCCTTGACGCTGCGCGCCGGTACAGAGGTCCCGACGACCAGGATGTTTGGCGCGTTGGAGGACATCGTGATCGGAGCAAGGTCCTTCAGCGGATCGTACGGGAGGTTCGGGTACAGCCCTGGATTTGTGCCGAAGGAACTGCCCGTCAGCAGCACTGTGTAGCCGTCAGGGGTTGCTCGCACTGTTGTTTCCGTTGCCTGGATACCGCTGCCGCCCGGGCGGTTTTCGACCACGAAGCTCTGCTTCAGGGATTCGCTCAGCCGGCTAGCCACGAGGCGGCCAATGAAGTCGGCATTGCCCCCTGCTGACTGGGCGATGATGAAGCGGACCGGCTTTGCGGGATAGAGGGGAGGCTTGCCTTGCGCCAGCAGCAGGGAAGGTGATAGTGCAAGCGTGATACACAGCGCAGCCGTTGCTGCGGTAATTGTCGGTACGTTCTTTATTGTATTTTTCTTGATTTTCATTGTCCCCTCCTGTGAATTTCTCGCCCACGCGCAGAAGCCGTTCTTGCGTCAATTCAGTTTTGCGCTTGCAACAGTTTTGGTTGACTGGGATCGCCGCCAAACTGAAGGCCAGGATCGGCCAAACCTGGGACAAGCCAGCCAGGCCGTCGTACTGGTAATTGCGATGATGGGCAAGGCTTGTTCCGCCGCCGTGCCCGATCTGCCCAATGTGTCCGAGCAGGGTTATCCCGACCATGAGGCCTATGGTACGGCATGTTCGGACCGGTCGGCCTCGCCGCGCGAGATCACATGAAGCTCAACCGGATATTCAATGCCACGCTCAGGTGCCCGACACGATCAAGGCACATGGGCTTCGTGGTCTGTCAGACCACCTTCACATCATCATCCAGAGCCACAAAGCACACCAGGCGGTCGCCATCGCCGTGGCCGCGGGTCAGGTGGCCCTTGCCGGTGAGGTCTTCCAGCAGCGTGGCCACACCGGGTTTGACCACCAGTTTCTGGCCGTCGCCGGTTTCGATCTCGCCTTCACCGTAGAAGGTGATGCCCATCTGGCGGCGCGGCGCGGTGTGCCAGCGTTCCTTCATGCTGCGCGGCAACCGCTTGATGACGAAGCCGCTGCCATTCATTTTCGGTGAGGTCCAGCCACCGGTCTGCTGCTCGGTCAGCGTGAAGGGAATTTTCTCCATGCTGCTCGAGCCGTCAGGCTTGCTGAAGATGCGCCAGACTTCCAATGTCTGATTGGACATGCGGACTCCTCCTGTATTGGGTTTGTCGGGGCATTGTAGTGGCTGAGCGCCGTGCCTCGTGGTCGGGGGTGGCACCCCGAGATGGGCGGCAAGCTGGCGCGCCAGGTCACCAGCCGGACCCCGGCGCAGGCCACCGGAAAGTCGGCGGCAGGATGGCGACGCCGCAGCCGAGTCCCCTCAGGGGCGGCGTCGGGTCGGTTGTGGCTGGAGTCCTGCCTCGATCCGTGCCCGGTTCCAGTCCGGCGCCAGCAACTGGATGAAGTCCACCATGTGCGAGCGCAAGGGGCGGTTGCGGTGCACCGCGATCTTGGTATGGGCGGGCGGAAACAGATTGCCGGTGTCCATGGCGCGCAGTCCCGAGTCGCGGTCACGCGAGTACACGAACTCCGGCACGATGGCGATGCCCAGGCCGCTTTCCACGCAGGCCTTGATCACGTCCGAATTGATGGCATTGAGCGCCACGATGGGCGTGATGCCGGCCCTGGCAAACACATCGATGAACTGCTGTCGCGTCGGCACGGACTGCTCGTACATCACCAGTGGATAGGCGGCGATGTCCTTCAGGTCCAGCCCGGTGTGGCCGAGCAGCGGATGGCCCGGCGGTGCGACCAGGATGCGCCGGTAATCATGGCAGTTGAAGACAAACACGTCCTGGAAGCTGCCGTCGTCGATCGGGCACAGGCCGATGTCGGCATCGCCTCTGGACATCTCCGTGATGACCTCGATCACGTTGCAGTGGCGCACCGAGATGCGCACATGCGGATGCGATGCCGAGAAAGCCTTGAGCACTTCGGGCAGGATGTAGCGGGCCTGGGTGTGCGTGGTGACAATGGACAGTTCCTCCATGGCCTCGCGCGTCCGGGATTCCGCCAGTTGCTGGATGTGGTGGATGTTGGTCAGCACCGTCGCGATGTGCCCGACGATGATTTCGCCGCTGGGGGTGAGGGCGACCAGGCGGTTCCTGTCGCGCGAGAACAGTTCCAGGCGCAGCTCCTCTTCCAGTGCACGGATCTGCTGGCTCACCCCGGGCTGGGACGTGTGCAGTGCGCGCGCGGCGCGCGACACGCTGAGCCCGTTGCGGACCACTTCATGGACGTATTGCAGCTGGCGTAGTTTCATGGAATCCTGGCTCCAGCTTATAAGTACTGGCACTGCAGTGAAGGGGTAATCGTTGGATTGCTGCGGTGCGGCATGACGGGGATTGTTGGGCGGATCATAACTGCAGCTTATGACTCATGCAAAACCCTTCCTTCCGTCCAGCCCTTGGCGGGTCTAGCATCGCAGACTGGTCACCGTCCATTTCCTGCATTGGCAAGGCACTCGGATCAGCATGAAGCACCTCGAAGGCATCAAGGTTCTCGACCTGGGTTCGGCACTGGCCGGACCTTTCAGTGCGACGTTGCTGTCCGACCTCGGCGCCGAGGTCATCAAGGTGGAAAAGCCGCGCGGTGGCGACATGATGCGTTTCACCGACAAGTATGTTCAGGGGCAAAGCGGCTACTACCTGGGCGTCAATCGCGGCAAGGATGGCGTCACCATCGACATCCGCGTGCCCGAAGGCCAGGCACTGATCCGCAAGCTGGCCGCCGACGCGGATGTGCTGATCGAGAATTTCCGCTCCCACCGCATGGCCGAATGGGGCCTGGGTTATGAGGATCTGGCTGCCATCAATCCGCGCCTGGTGTATTGCTCCATCACCGCCTTTGGCGATGCCAAGGGGCACGAGACCGAAGGGGGCAATGACATCGTCGCCCAGGCGGCCTCGGGCATCATGGACCTCACTGGCGAGGTGGGGCGCTCGCCGGTGAAAACCGGGCCATCGATCGTCGATGTCGGCGGCGCCCTGTATGCCACCATCGGCATTCTGGCCGCCCTCAACAAGCGCCACCACACAGGCCGCGGCGAGCATCTTCGCCTCTCCCTGATGGAAGCGGCCTGGGGCATGATGCCCAACTTCATGCTGAGCGTGCTCAACGGCACGCCCGATTACACGCGCCAGGGCAGCGCCCATCCGCAACTGTCGCCCTATCAGGCCTTCAAGGCCGGTGACAGCCAGTATCTGGTGGTGGGCGTCTTCCATCTCAATTCATGGAAGGGCTTCTGCTCCGCCATTGGTCGTGCCGACCTCATCGAGGATGAGCGCTTCAAGGCCAACTGGAACCGCGTGAAGAACCGCGAGGAACTGAACAGCATCATCGACGCGGAACTGCTCAAGCGCTCGCGTGCCGAATGGCTGACGCTGTTTGGCGAGCAGGGCGTGCTGGCCGCTCCGGTGTTGAGCGTGGCCGATTCCATGGCGCACTTCCGCCCGCTGCTCGATGGCCTGGTGCAGCCGGCCATGCATGCCAGCCTGGGGCCGCTCGACATGCTGCGCCTGCCGGTGCGCTTCGAGACCGTGGGTGAGGGGCCGCCGCTGCGCGCGGCACCCGAACTGGGTGAGCACACGAATGAGCGATTGCTCGGGCTCGGTCTCAGTCAGACCGAGATCGACAGGCTGAAGAAGCTTGGTGTGGTCTGAAGGCCCCACTCCAGGAAAACGGAATTTAAAAGGAAGGAAACAGTCATGAAAAAGTCGGTCAACACAGCCCTGATTGCCATTGCCAGCGGGTTGGCAAGCTGCCTGGTGCAGGCGCAGACATTTCCCTCGAAGCCCCTGACCATCCTGGTGGGTACCGGGGCCGGCGGCAACCCCGACACCATCGCCCGGGTGTTCAAGGCGCAGGTGGACAAGAAGTGGAAACAGACGGTGATCGTCGACAACCGCACCGGTGCAGGCGGCGCGATTGCCCTGCGCGTGCTGGCCCAGTCGGCCCCCGATGGTCATACGCTGATGTCGGGCGCCTCGGCTACGCATGGCCTGTTCTTCAAGGATCCGGGTTTCCGCTTCGAGGACCTGACACCGGCATCGGTGGTCGGGGTGTCGCTCTACGGCCTGCTGGTCAGCAAGTCGTTGAACCTCAAGACACTGAATGAATTCGTGGCCTGGGCCAAGGCCAATCCGGCGAAGCTCAATTTCGGTGTGATTCCGTCCACTTCGCACGAGATCGAAGTGAGCAACATCCAGAACATGCTCGGGTTGAAGGGCACGCCGGTGCCCTACAAGGGCATGCCCGAGGTGTACACGGCGCTGATCTCCGGGGAATTGCAGGCAAGCATCCATTCCAATTCGCCGCAGGTGAAATCCGGCCAGGTGATACCGCTGGTGTTCGGCGGCCAGCAGCGCCAGCCTGACCATCCTTCCGTGCCCACCTTCAAGGAACTGGGCCATGACTACCATCCCGGCGCCAACTTCATTGTCTATGCACGCGCCGGGTCGCCGGTGGCGAACCTGAATGTGGTGGCAGCGGAAGTGGCCGAGATGGTGAAGGGTACGGAGTTCCAGGAGAAGATCGCCAGGCCACTGGGCATCACCGGGCTTGGTCTTTCGCATGACGCCTCGGTGAAGCACGTGAACGAGGAATACGAGCGCGTTCGTGCCGGCGTGCAGCGCCTGGGGATCAAGCCGCAGTGAGCATGGCACGGACCGAGCAGGGGGATGTGCGATGAGGCAGTATGGCAATCTGGACAGCCTGCGGCTGGCACCGGCGCAGGTGCTGTTCTCGAAGGATGGTCGCACCGGCGTCGCGCGCATCATCCTCAACCGTCCAGAAAAGCATAACGCGCTCAGCGTGCCGATGCGCGCGCGCATCGCCGAACTGATCCGGCAGTGCGACGCCGATGAGGAGGTGCGTGCACTCATCATCAGCGGCCGTGGCCCATCCTTCTGCAGCGGCAACGAGATCAACGAGGACTGGGGCCAGCGTGGCCCCGGCTACCGGCGTTTCTCGCTGACCACGGGCGTGCGCTACGGTACCGACATGACCTATGGGCGCCTGGGCTTTTCGCAGGCGCTGTCGCGCTCGTCGAAGATCACCATCGTGCAGATGCATGGCTATTGTGCGGCAGCCGCCTATTTCATGATCGCCACCAAGTGCGACTTCGTCATTGCCGCACCGGATGCGCGCATCGGCGCGCTGGAGGCGAGGTTCCTCGGGCCGGCCGGCGCCGTGTCACACATTCATCTCAACCGCATCCTCGGTACCAAGGCGGCCCGTCGCCTGGGCTACACCGCGGAGCCGATTTCCGGTGAGGAGGCATTGCGGCTGGGATTGGCGCATCGCTGCGTCCCCGAAGCGCATCTGGAGAAGGAAACCGGGACGTTTGCTGCCCGCCTGGCACGGCGGCCATCCGGCGAGCTTGGCTATTTGAAGTCGCGCATCCTCGCCGGTGAGGGGCTGCTCGATTCGCATCTGCCGGTCATGCCGGGATTGCTGCTGTCGCATTTCTTCCAGACCGAGCCGGATGAACTGCAGTTCTGGAAGGCGGTGAAGGCAGGTGGCGTGGCCGGTGCGCTAAAGGAAGACAAGAAGCGCGCCGCCGGCGCCAGGCCTGCACGGGCAGCGGGGCCGAAGGCATGATTACCACCCGAACCAAGGATGGCATTGCGACCATCACCCTGTCGGATTGCCGGCTGCTGACCCGCTGCGATGTGCAGGAGGGGCGGGCGCTGGCGGATGCGCTGCAGACGGCCGGTGACGATGACGGCGTGCGTGCCATTGTGCTGCTCGCCCAGGGCAGGGACTTTTGCCCGCCGGTCAGGCCTGTCCGGTCGCAGCAGGCCAGCCTGCCTGACATACAGTCCGCGTATGCCGGTGTGACCGGTGTCTATCAAAGCCTCGCGTATGGTCGCAAGGTTGTGGTCATGGGGATCCAGGGCCGGTGCACGGGGGCCGGCAGTGCGCTGGCGTTGTGCGCCGACTTCGTCGTCATGGGCAGCAGCGCGCGCATCCAGTCCCCCTTCTCCAGCGTTCCCGAGGCGAGCTTCACCCTGGCGGCATTGATCATGCGCCTCAACCGGGCCAAGGGCTGGATCCTGTCGGATGAGCCGATGAGCGCCCTCCAGGCCGAGGCGGCCGGGTTGGCCAATCGGGTGGTCCCGGAAGGACGGCTGCGGCGTGAGGCACTGGGCATGGCCAGGAGCGCCGCACGCATGCCGCTCGACGGCATCGCCATCTCCAGGGTCATGCTGGAGACCTACCTGGACTCTCAGGGCGTGGGCAAGGAGTTCGACCACGCGCCTTTCTACCGGAATGCATTGCCGCAGGCTGGACTGCCCGTGAAAGGGCGTGTTTCGGCAAAGCAAAGCCAGCCAGCCAGGGGGCGCAAATGAGCGCACGCATCGTCTGCAGCCGCGATGCCGCGGCGCACATCGCCAGCATCATCATCAACCGTCCGGAGGCCCGCAATGCCTTCACGCTGGACATGGTGCGGCGCTTCTGTGCGGCGCTGGAAGATCTGGAGTCCGACGATGCCATCAAGGTTATCGTGATCCGGGGCGAGGGTAGGGACCTCAGCGCCGGCCTGGATGTGGCGGAGGCGGCCAGCCTGTATGCGCGCGGGGATGCGCAAGGGGGAAAGTCTGCACGTCCCAGCTTGCGTGCCCGGCTGGCTGCCCACCATGAACTTTGGTGGGGGCCGCAGGGTCTGTACCACCGCCTGGTGCATTGCCGGAAGATCACCGTTGTCGCAGCGAAAGGCAAATGCTTCGGCACTGGGCTGAACCTGTGCCTGTACAGTGACCTGGTCATTGCAGCCGAGGGTGCGAGCTTCTCCCAGCCACGCTGGGCACATGTGGGGGTCGATGGCGACATCGCCATGCTCGTGGCGGCCGTTGGCCTGCGCCGCGCGCGTGAACTGATGTTCCTGTCGGCCACCTGGCCGGCACAGGCGGCCTGGCAGTACGGGCTGGTGGATGGTGTCGTGCCTGGGCGGCAACTGCCCCGCGCCGTCGATGGGCTGGCCCGCAGCTGCGCCATGATCATGCGCGACGGCATCGCTGCCGAGAAGCAGGTGGTGCTGGCTTCGCTGGCCAAGCTGCAGGTCGAACTCGGGTTTGCTGCGGCCAGCGTGCTTGGCGGCTGGGCCAGCAACATCCTGCACCGGCCCGGGGAATTCAACTTCCTGCGCGAATTGGGCGATCACGGGCCGGGCAAGGCCATACGGCGCAGCAATGCGCATTTTGGACGCCGCTGACCGGACTTCCGGCTGGCCGAACGGCGTGATCAGGGCGCAGCGTCGCATGGCATGAGTGAAGCAATCAGAAAGGAAATTCCATGAGTGGTCCGCTGTCGGGCGTGAGAGTCATAGACCTGTCCATCAACATCCTCGGACCCATGGCGGCCCAGACCCTGGGCGACATGGGGGCCGATGTCATCAAGGTCGAGACGCCACAGGGCGACAAGAATCGCTATTCGGGGCCGTCGCGGCATCCGGGCATGTCCGCCATGTTCATGGCCAACAACCGCAACAAGCGCAGCGTGGTCCTCGACCTCAAATCCAAGGAGGGCATCGAGGCACTAATAAAGCTGGTGGAGACGGCCGACGTCTTCATCCACACCGTGCGCAGCTCGGCTGCCGAGCGCCTGGGTTTTTCCTATGAGGCGGTGTCGAAGCGCAATCCGCGCATCATCTATGCCTATGCCGCGGGCTACAACCAGTCCGGCCCGAAGAAGAATCGGCCGGTCTACGACGATGTGATCCAGGCCGAGAGCGGGCTGGTGGGCATGATCCGCGACACCTATGGCCAGGCGCAGTACGTGCCGACGGCCGTCATCGACAAGTCGTCCGGGCAGATGCTGGCCGGGGCCATTGCCATGGCGCTCTACAGCCGCGAGAAAACCGGCGAGGGGCAGGCGGTCTACATCCCCATGTTCGAGAATGCCGTGGCCTGGCTGATGGTGGAGCATCTGTGGAATGGCGTGTTCAACCCGCCGCAGGGCCCGCTGGGCTACACCCGCATGCTGAGCGCCAATCGCCGCCCCTTCCAGACCACCGACGGCCATATCGCGCTGTGTGCCCTGACCGATGACCAGTGGCAGAGCGCCTTCAAGGCGATGAACCGTGCGGACTGGGCCGAGGATCCGCGTTTCAAGACCCTGCCCGAGCGCAACCGCAACTTCAATGAACTCTACCGCCTGGTGGGTGAATGCCTGCGCACACGCTCCACGCATGAATGGTGCGAGGCCTTCGATGCCGCCGATGTGCCCAACGGCGCCGTGAATACGTTGCAGGGCGTATACGACGATGCCTACCTCAAGGACACCGGGTTCTGGGTGAACTACGAGCATCCCACCGAAGGGGCCTGTGTCACCACGGCCGTGGTGCCGCGGTTTTCGAAGACACCCGGGGGGCTGCAGCGGCCGCAACCCACGCTGGGCCAGCACACCGATGAGGTGCTCGGCGAGATTGGCCTGAAGGGTAGCGGTCGGTGAACGTTACCGGCACCGTGGTGGTGGTCACCGGTGCCGCGTCCGGATTGGGGTTCGCCACGGCCCGTCGCTTCCGCCAGGCCGGCGCACGCGTGGTCATGGTGGACAGGGACGATGCAGCGCTGTCCCAGGCTGCGTCTTCGCTCGGAGGCCATGTGCTGGCCAAGCTCGCCGATGTCACCGACGAGGCCGCCATGCAGTCGGTCTTCCAGGCCGCGGCTGCACTGGCTCCGGTGCGGGCACTGGTGCACTGCGCCGGCCGCGTTGGTGGTGCGCGCCTGCTGGACAAGGCGGGGGTGCCGGCATCGCTGGCGGACTTCGAAGCCATCGTGCGCGTCAATCTGGTGGGCACCTTCAATGTGTTGCGGCTGGCCGCCGCCTGCATGAAGGACAATGCCCCCGTCGATGGCGAGCGCGGTGTGTGCGTGCTGACCGCCTCGATTGCCGCCTACGAGGGGCAGGTGGGCCAGGCGGCTTATGCCTCGTCCAAGGCCGGCGTGGTGGGGCTTACCCTGGTGGGGGCGCGTGATCTTGCCCCGCACCGGATCCGTGTCTGCAGCATCGCGCCGGGCATTTTCGACACGCCCATGCTGGGCAGCCTGCCGGACAAGGTGCGCGAGGCGCTGGCCGCCACGGTGCCGCATCCGTCGCGGCTGGGCAATCCGGACGAGTTCGCAGCGCTGGCCGCCCACATCGTGGAGAACAGCATGCTCAACGGCGAAACCATCCGGCTGGATGCGGCGCTGCGCATGGCGCCAAGATGAAGTAGGTTTCGTATCACCAGCTCAAAGGACTGCCAGCATGAACGATCCCGTGGTCATCGTCGCAGCAAAGCGCACCCCCATCGGCAGTTTTCAGGGGCAGTTTTCGACTGTTCCGGCAACCGTGTTGGCCAGTGCCTGCATCGCCGATCTGATGTCCGGCAGTGGCGTGGAGGGCGCTGATGTGTCCGAAGCCATTCTGGGCTGTGTGCTGCCGGCAGGGCTGGGCCAGGCGCCGGCACGCCAGGCGGTGCTGGGTGCCGGATTGCCAGTCGGCCTGCCCTGCACGACGGTGAACAAGGTGTGTGGCTCGGGGATGAAAGCGCTGATGCTCGGCCATGACCAGATCCTGGCGGGCACCGCCGCCGTCGTGCTGGCAGGCGGCATGGAATCCATGAGCAATGCGCCCTACCTGCTGCCCAAGGCGCGCGGTGGCTACCGGCTCGGTCATGGCCAGTTGCTCGACCACATGTTCATCGACGGCCTGCAGAACCCCGAAGACCAGCAACTCATGGGCTGCTTTGCCGAACTGTGTGCGCAGAAATACGGTTTCACCCGTGCCGGGCAGGATGACTATGCCGCCGAATCGGTGCGTCGGGCCTGCGCGGCCATCGGCGAGGGGCGGTTCGTCGCGGAAATCTCGCCGGTGAAAGTGGCAGGTCGGAGTGGCGAAGTGAGCGTCGCGCAGGATGAGACACCGCTCAAGTGCGACATCGCGCGCATTGCGCAAATGAAGCCTGCGTTCCAGAAGGACGGTTCGGTCACCGCGGCCAATGCCTCCTCCATTTCCGATGGCGCGGCGGCGCTGCTGATCATGGGCGAAGCGGAGGCGAAGCGCCGCGGCCTCAAGCCGCTTGCCATCATCCGCGGTCATGCCACCCATGCACAGGCACCGGCATGGTTCACCACTGCGCCGGTGGGTGCGATAGAGCGACTGCTGGGGCGTGTGGGCTGGCGCGCCGGCGAAGTGGACCTGTACGAAATCAACGAGGCCTTCGCCGTGGTCGCCATGGCGGCGATGCGCGAGCTGGAGCTGCCGCACGCGCGCGTCAACGTCAATGGCGGTGCCTGTGCACTGGGGCATCCGATCGGTGCCACCGGGGCGCGCATCCTGGTGACACTGGTGCATGCCCTGCGCGCACGCGGTTTGCGCCGGGGTATCGCCAGCCTGTGCATAGGCGGAGGCGAGGCGACGGCCGTGGCAGTCGAGGTGGTTTGATCCCGGCACAGACCGGCACAGACCGGCACAGACCGGCACAGACCGGCACAGACCGGCACTGATCAAAGCCTGTATTCAGCCGCATGAGCGGAGGCTCAGGGCATGGCTGAAGTGCGTGTTTCAATCGAGGCGGGGCACATCATGAGGTTTGCCCGTGCCATCGGCGATCCCAATCCGGCTGATCACGATGTGGATCATGCCGCCCCCCCGCCGGGAAAATCATCCCGCCACCAACGTTCACCATTGCCGGGGCACAGTTCGATCCGGAGTATGGGCGCGCCCGCGCCTCGGCAACCCCGGTGCTGTGGGTAAAGGCCCCGGGCCATGCCCACGAGGACCTGCTGATGGCCTCGGTGGTTGGGGTGTCCCGCGACGGCCTGAGGGCTCGAAAACGCTCAACCTCACCTCGCTGGGGGATTTCACCCAGTTCGCCAGGGCCAATCCGGGGAAGATGAACTTCGGCGTCATCCCGGCCAGCGCCCACGAGATGGCGGTGCGCAGTGCCATGAGCGTGCTGGGCATCGACGCCGCCATCATCCCGTACAAGGATTTCGGCGAGAGGTACACCGGGCGCATCACCGGCACGCTCTCGGCCACCATCCACGCCAATTTGCCGCAGGTGCAGTCGGGCCAGGGGCTGCCGCTGGCCATGGGCGGTGAAAAGTGCCCGTCGGAGATGCCCAATGTGCCGACCTTTCGAGAACTGG